>CAZNRK010000010.1:0-9109 GCA_964575435.1 uncultured Bacteroides sp. | reverse complement strand
AGGAGTTAGACTGGGAGGTCAAGGGCGGCCCGCCCTTGACAACCTCCATGTTTGGAGTTAGTAGTATTTTGAGGGCACTGTGGTGGTCTTATTGTTTGCGTTTTTGTTTGAAAAACTCTTGCATGAGGGTGCGACATTCGTCTTCGAGGATGCCGGAAATCACCTGGGCACGAGGGTGGAAAGGGTGGCTGCGGGTGAGGGTGCTGTAACCGCGTTTGGGGTCGGAGCAGCCAATGACAATGCGTTTGATCTGAGCCCAAGCGATGGCCCCGGCACACATCAGGCATGGCTCAACGGTGACGTAGAGCGTGGCCTCCGGCAGGTATTTGCCGCCAAGGGTGCCGGCCGCAGCTGTGATGGCTTGGATTTCGGCGTGGGCGGTGACATCGCGCAGGCGCTCGGTGAGGTTATGGCCTCGGCCTATCACCTGTCCGCCATCCACAATCACGGCTCCCACGGGGATTTCACCCTCGGCTGCCGCGCGTCGGGCCTCTTCAAGGGCCAGGCCCATGAAGTAGGCGTCGTCGGGAGTGGGAAGGGGTGAGTGCATGGTCAGATGTCGAATGTGAGGCCCTCGTCGGCGCCCAGGGTGTTGGGGAAAACTTCGCGGGCCTGCTCCAGCAGGGGTGACAGGTCGGTGTAGGCTTGCGAGAAATGACCGATGATGAGCTTTCGGGCTCCGGCCATTTGAGCTATTTCGGCCGCCTGGCGTGCGGTGGAATGTCCACGAGAACGGGCGTTGGCGGCTTTGTCCTCACCGTAAGTAGCTTCGTGATAGAGGGTTGACACACCGCGGACAGCGTCGGCAACGCGCGTGTCGCGCATCGTGTCAGAGCAGTATGCATAGCTGCGAGGAGCGGGAGGGTCAAGACTCAGGGCACCGTTGGGCACAACCGTGCCGTCGTCCTTGACGAAATCGGCACCGGCTTTGATAGAGGCGCGCAGATAGTTGGGCACTTGGTAAAAGTCAAGCACATCGCCTCGCAGGGGTCGCTGTCGAGGCTTTTCCTGAAATCGGAAACCCACAGCGTCGACGTAGTGGAATAGGCGGAACGTGCTGATTGTCAGCGCTTCGTTTTCAAACACCACCTCCCCTCCGGCGGGGTCGAGGGGATGGAAGGTTAGCTTAAAGTTCATCCCGTGAGAAGTCACGTCAATGATTTGCTTCACCAGCTCAATGCCTTCGGGGAAACAGTAGACGTGGATTTCGCCCGTCACGTCCTGGAGCGAGAGAGTGGAGAGCAATCCAGGCAGACCCAGGAAGTGGTCGCCGTGGAGATGCGAGATGAAGATGTGGCGCAAGCGCGACATTGGCACGCGCCAGCGCCGTAGTTGCAGCTGCGTGCCCTCTCCGCAATCGATCATGAAGATGTTGCGCCCGTAGCTTACCACCTGGCTCGAAGGCTGGTGGCGAAGCGACGGCGAGGCCGACCCGCATCCCAAAATCGTGACATTAAAATCAGACATAAGTCAAAAAACCTTCCATTTGCCTGCAAAGTTACGCAAAAAATCTGACACTCACCATCCACCCGGACCACAGGATAAAAAAACCGAACCAATCGAATCAAACATAGTATTCGCAATTTTTATGGTTAAAATTTTTGGAAGTTAGAAAAAATCCTTACCTTTGCAATCACAGACCGCATCGCAGAGCCCGGTCAAGGGCAACGAGGGTGGGTCTGTAACTAACATACGAAAAGCGTTTACTCGACGCTCTTCTTGACTCATCGAAATCTGGAAAATTTCAATCTTCGTCAAGAATGTAGCAAACGGTAGATGTCTATGTGGATATGTATATTCCGTTCGCACTCGGCGCGTGAGCGTTGGGTATGAGCGTATAGCATATTCTGCGTGAGGCTCTGCAAGTTTGCTCGTTCAACGAAGATGGGCATTCCAGAGCCTCGATGAGTGGGACGAGCAGCAGTACGGCTCTCACGCTTTTTCTTTATAACCCATCAATCGCCAACGAGAGGAGCCCCGCGGCTATAACGAACAAGCCAATGAATCCAAGTCCAATTTTAAGGAAGTTTTTATTACCTGTGGTTTTGGCTCTCAGTGCCTTCTTAATATCCAATGCCTACGACACGGTGCCGTGTATAATTTTATCAGGTAATTCTGATATCGAACACTGTATCGATCTCTCCAAGAAAAATCGTATCACTTTCGGTTCAAATAGTATGTGTATCAGCAATCCGAAAGAAGATCACACCCAAGACGTCAATCTGTTGTATTCAGATTATCACCAAATAAGAATTGGTGATGCCAACCCGACAGCAACGACAAGTCTTAATCAAGTCGAAATAGACCGGATCTCGCATTTCAGGTTTTATTCCAACAATAAAACCCTAACTCTTTTTTCCGTCAAATCTAATCCGTATCTGGTTAAAATTTACAACATGTATGGCGTTATCGTTTCTTCTGCACAGATGTCTGATGGCGATATCCTATCTCTTTCATATTTGCCAAAGGGTGTGTATGTTGCTCATGGCACAGAAGAAAAAGCCCAAATAACACTGAAATTTATAATTAAATAAATAATAGAGTCCATGAAAAAAATGAATATTTTAAAATATATTCTGTTCTCAACATTCTCTTTTCTGGCATTATTTGCTTTTTCCAAGCAGGAAAAAGTGATCCAGATTTTCCAGAATGGCGAAGTGATCCAGGAATTTGTAGCTTCAGAGATCGACTACATTGAGGTAAATGACTTAATAGAGATTCCACAGGAAGTAAATGCCACATTAAGCAACAAACAAATTACTATCCGGTGGAAAGCAGTAGAGGGTGCAACATATAACGTATACCGCTCAGGTAACAACGTTGATTTCTCTCTCCTCGCCTCTGATTTGAAAGAAACAGAATATACGGATGTTAATCCTTTACCAGACTATAATTATTATCGTGTTTCGGCAGTAATTAACGGTCAGGAAAGTAAAAAATCAGAAACTGTTACAACAAACATTCCTAAGGAAAATCTACCCAGCGGTATATATTTGGGTATCAATGGTTTCAGCCGCGGATTCCAAATACAACCCATTCAGCTTCTGACAGACGAAAATCAAGCGAATTATCACGATTTTATCTCCGGCCTAACTGCAACTCAATCTTTCACATGGTTATATTACGCGGTTGATAAATCAATTGATAACCTTCAGTTATGTCAGTTTCCGGAAGATCTCAGCGATGTATCGATCGTGACTTTCACTGACGGACTTGATATTGGTTCTCTTGACGAGAAGGACAAAGAAGCGCCTGATACATATTTCTCTAATGCCCAATATCGCGAAGCCCTTCATAACCGACTTATCTCTGAAAAGGTATCTAATGTTGATATCTCTGCTTACACTATCGGTGTCCTTGAAGGTAAAGGTTCCAGTCTTACTACCTTTAAAAGCAATATGCAATCGCTTGCCACATCGACAAGCAATGTATACGAGGTTGAGAAAATCGAAAGTCTTAATCAGGTTTTTGAGCAAATTGCCAACTCTCTAAGCGAAACAAAGTATGTGCAAAAGTTTGTTCTCTCTATTTCCGGACACGGTGAGGGTGAGTTATGCCGCTTTACATTTGATAATGTATCCTCCTATCAATCATCAAAACTTTATATTGAGGGTACATATAGAAGAAAGGATAAGGCGCTTATCAATATCAAATACATGGGCCTGACGTCTACTTCAGGCTCAGAGGTGCAAGGCTCATATAATGAGGAAACTGGAAAATATGATTATGTATTTGATGGTCTTAAAGCAAATGACGGGACACTGATACCCACAACCAAAGTTCAGCATTGGTTTACTGATGAAGGGATATGGCAGGACGTTGATGATGAGTTCTTCTTTGATCCCGAGGATGCATCTTTGGAGAAAATTAAGCGTTCAGCTGCAATTGTGCTCAATCTTGACTGTTCCAAATCTATGGACGGACAAAAACTTATGTCTCTTAAGGTTGCTGCTAATAAGTTTATCCAAATCCTATGTGATAATTCAGTTGACCCTTCGGAAGTTTCTGCAGTTGAGTTAAATCAAAGTAACGTATCCCTACAAATCGGGGAAACAGTCACCTTAAAGGCGAATGTGATACCGTCTACTGCTAAATTAAAAACCGTCACTTGGAGTTCATCTAATCCGGCTATAGCTACAGTTGATGGGAATGGAAAAGTTACTGCCATATCTCTCGGTGAAGCTGACATTACGGTAACGACTAAGGACGGAGGCTTTACTGCAACATGCAAAATAACTGTTATCCCCACGCCTGAGCCGGCAAATCAAACCTGCCTTAGAATCAAAGAAGGTTTTAAATTAACGTGGGATAAAGCGCCCAACACCACTTACCGTATTTATCGTTCGGCAGACGGAAAAAGCTTCGTGAAATTAGCAACTGATATTTCTGATAATTTTTATATTGATAATCAACCTCTTATAGGACAAAACTTTTATAAAATTTCTGCAATCTCAAATGATATAGAAAGTGAAACTACCGGATATTTCAGTGTTATGTTCACTCCTTCAACTGAATTCACAAAAATGGAAAGAGTCGGAAAAGAAATTCATCTCGCTTGGTCTGAAGTAACCGGGGCAAAATACGATGTTTATCGTCTTGGCAATACAAATTCGACTGCGACTAAAATTGCTGCCGGTTTGGACGTTTGCACCTACACAGATAATTCTCCGCTATCAAAACAAAACTATTATTATGTGATTGCCGTCATGAATGGTCAGGACAGTTGGCCGAGTGATGTATTCGGTCTGGAGTATCCTTTTATAAATGGTTATGAATACGTTGATCTTGGTCTGCCCAGTGGAATAAAGTGGGCCACTTGCAATGTCGGAGCATCCACTCCGGCCGGTGCCGGCGCTTATTATGCTTGGGGCGAAGTAGTACCCAAAGTATCATACGATCAAAACAATAGCAAAATGACGGGGAATACCAAATGGTATAACATATCCGGAGATCCCACTGTAGATGCAGCTACTTCAAATTGGGGCGGTTCATGGAGGATCCCCACAACAACCGAGTTTAATGAACTAATCCAGAATTGTAAATGGACATGGACAACATTCAACGGAACGAATGGATATTCAATTAAAGGTCCGAACAACAATACCATATTCCTCCCGGTAACAGGTTTGATTTTAGAGACTAACAAACAATCAACTGATATGGGTTTCTACTGGAGTGCGAATTATTATAACAACATTTTAGCTTGGCGTTTAAATTTTACAAATTCGGTCTTCCAGGTTGCAGATAATTATAAATTAGTTGGATTGCCTATACGCGCAGTAACTGATTAAATCACGTACCTAAAAATTCGTGACGGAATTCAAGCAAAAACCTTTGCTTTAACCTATATCGAACTCCCAAAAACCGTGCAAATCGAAAGTGTGACTTTTGATTTGCACGGTTTTACTTGTCCGGCTTTGGGTTTGTTACCCATTCACGATATAAAAAAAGAATATATTATCAATGATATTTGCAGACTCACATGCAATAGACCTCGAACGTCTAAAAATCAGACCCTACGTCTTCACCCGGGCCATCGACGTCACTATCTAACCCCCTATCCTACCTTATATACTTAATCATTTCTCACAATTAGACATTATCATAGTTTCGGTTATACTGTACGCCTTTGTAGTTTTGGCACCTGAGCCACTGGCCAATAGTTACATCAGATTCATGGATGCCTATTTCTGCCAGATTCACATTGAGCGCTTCTGATAAATTCATGACATGAACCTCGCGTTCGGGATAATGAGAACATCCGATTATGTACTCGTCATAATTAACTCTTACAATGTATATTCTTAGTGAATTATCATTTTCTGCCAAAATAAGATCGTTTGAGAGTGTGGGTTCATGCTCCTCCTTAAACTGCATATTTTGGAAGAAATTCGCTTCTTCAGGGGTTCGATACTTGCCGAGCATTGAAGCAAACAATTCCTTGTCTGCAACCCATAGTGTATTTGTTGGATTCATTTCTGAAGTGATTTGATACAAATGTTGGAAGGATTTGAAAGAGAATACTGTCCCCAGATATTACAAATGGTTCTCCGTAAATTAGTATTAATGTTGGTCGTTTTTCGTGCTAAAAGCCAAGGCAGCTGAGAGTTTTCGGCTGCCTTGGCTTTTGGGTATGGGAACTGCCGTGGGGGATCAGCAGTACATTGCCTCGATTTCGCGGGAGAAGTTGTGGTTGATGACGGGGCGACGGATTTTCAGGGTGTTGGTGAGCTCGCCGAGCTCGATTGAAAATTCGCGCGGCAGGAGTGTGAATTTTTTGATCTTCTCAAATCCTGCAAGACCTTTCTGGAGCTGCTCGATGCGCTCGCTTATCATCTTGATTATCTCGGAGTTGCGCACGAGGTCTTCAAGGTTTTTGAAGGCGATGTGCTTCTTGCGGGCGTATTCTTTCAGAGCCTCAAAGGCGGGGACGATGATGGCGGTCACGTATTTACGGCTGTCGCCGATTACGGCCACCTGCTCGATGAGGCTGTCCTGACCCAAGCGGGTCTCGATGGCCTGCGGGGCAATGTATTTGCCGTTGGAGGTCTTGAAGAGGTCTTTGATGCGCTCGGTGAGCACCAGGGCGCCTTTGTCATCGAAGTAGCCGGCATCACCGGTGCGGAACCATCCGTCGGCGGTAAAGGCCTCGGCGGTGGCTTCCGGTTTGTTGAAATATCCGCGCATCACGGTGGGACCCTTGACCAGGATCTCGCCATCGTTGCTGATTTTCACCTCTACGCGGGGCATGGCGGTGCCCACGGTGCCGATTTCGTAGTCAACCTCGGGATAGCACGTCACGGTGGCGGTGGTCTCTGAGAGGCCGTAGCCTACCATGATGTTGATGCCGATGGAGTGGAAAAATTCCACGATTGCGGGCGAGATGGGGGCGCCGGCGGTGGGGAAGATGTTGCCATGGTCGGCACCGATGACGCGGCGCACGGGGGCAAACACTTTTTTATCATAGAAGCGATACAAGGCTTCGAGCCATTTGGGAGCTTTCAGGCCCTGACGCTTGTAGGTGAGATTATATTTACGTCCGATAGCAATGCCCGCAGCCACGAATTTACGCTTGAGCCAGGGCATCTTGGCCATTTTTTCGTGGATGGCTGTGTAGACCTTCTCCCAGAATCGGGGCACGGAGCACATACAAGTAGGGCGCACCTGTTTCATGGCCGAGGCAATCTCTTTGGGATTTTCGTTGATGGCCACGTGCATGCCGGTGTAGAGGCAATAGTAGGTCCACGCTTTTTCAAAAATATGGCTCAGGGGCAGGAAGCACAGCGATGTGTCGCGGTCGCTGAGCATGGTCAGGCGCTCGCGGTGGATGTCCATGCAAGCGTTGAAGCAGCTGTGGGGGAGGATAGCGCCTTTCGACTCGCCTGTGGTGCCGGAGGTATAGATCAGAGTGGCCACATCCTCAGGGGTGCACTCGGTGCGACGCTTCTCTACGGCTTGCCGACACATCTCAGAGGCTTTCTCGCCTAAGGCAAGCAGGGCCTCGAAGGTCATGGTCACATCCGGGGCGGTGATTTTAATGTCAGAGCTGAAGGTGACGATGCGCTCCAGCGAGCTGCAGCGAGGCATCACCTGCAGGGCGATGTCGTATTGGTTTTGGTCGCCGACAAAGAGCATGCGGGCACGGCTGTCGTTGACTATGTATTCCACCTGCTCGGCAGAGGAGGTGCTATAGATCGATACAGGAATGGCGCGGTTGTAATAGCACGCGAAGTCGGTTATGATGATTTCGGGGCGGTTGGCCGAAAACACGGCCACAGCCTCTGCGGGGGAGATTCCGAGGATTTCAAGGGCGCACGCAGTGTTGAGCACCTTTTGGCTGAGAGCTTCCCAGGAGAGAGAATCGAGGAGGGTGCCGTTGGCGTCGATGTAGCTGATTGCCTCACGCGAGCCATACTTGGCGGCCTGCTCGGGAATGATTGTTGTGAGCTTGTTAGCCATAGGAATTAATGTTTACGCTGCAAAGATAGACCTTTTTAGCAAAGTTATAACGCCTTTTGGGCAAAAATTGATGTAAACTTAACATCATTTGCCGAAATCGTATGTTTTAAAACATAAATTTAACGTTGGTTAACATTTTGAGCGTTCCGATGTATCTTTCCTTCCTAAATACTCTCCCTACTAAAAAGGTAACGGACGCACCATGGTGCGTCCCTCCTAACTCTTACTCCTAACTCCTAACTATATTTGTCCTTTCCGCAAATTTTCAGTAAATTTGCAGGCGAAAACAAGACGCTCGCTCCGGCGAGATATTAAGTACAGAAAACATGAAAATTACCATCATAGGAGCCGGCGCCATGGGCGGCGCCATCGCCCGAGGACTGCTTGCAGCAGGCACCCCTGCTGCCGACCTCACCATTGCCAACCCCTCCCCTGAAAAGCTCGCGCCTTTCCGTGAGGCCGGGTGCCACACCACCCAAAACAACCTCGAGGCCGCAGAGAAGGCCGATATAATCATTGTGGCCGTAAAGCCCTACGTGCTGCCCAAAGTCGCTGAGGAAATCCGAACGGTGGAGGGTGGTGAGCGTAAGTGCCTGTCGGTTGTGGCTGCGGGCGTGAGTGGAGAAGACTTGAAGAAAATGTTTTCAAACGGCGACGCATGCCCGGCCATCACTCTTGCCATGCCCAACACGGCAGTAAGCTGCAGACAGTCAATGACATTCCTCGTGCCGGTGGTGGGCGATAGCCGGAATCCCGACATTCCTCTCTACAGCGAGCTTGGAGATGTGAAGGTTATTGACGAAAAGCTCCTCCCGGCGGCCACGGCTCTTGCCTCGTGCGGTATCGCCTACGCCTTGCGCTACATTCGCGCTGCCACCGAGGGCGGCGTGCAGCTTGGATTCCGCGCTGCCGATGCTCAGGCAATCGTGGCCCAAACCGTAAAAGGCGCGGCCGCATTGCTCGCAGGAGGCGCCCACGCCGAGGCCGAGATCGACAAAGTGACCACCCCCGGTGGCCTCACCATCCGCGGCCTCAACGCCATGGAGAAATCCGGATTCACCTCAGCCGTCATCGCCGGACTCACCTCAAACAACTAAACTCCGAGCAATCCTCACCCCTAACTAATAAAGGAACGGACGCACCATGGTGC
>CAZNRK010000009.1:0-51408 GCA_964575435.1 uncultured Bacteroides sp. | reverse complement strand
GCATGTAGATTTCATCACCAATTGTAGTATACTTAGTGGATGCTATAATATGGTCCCTATTTTCAAGCAACCGTTTCACAGCATTTCTTCTCAGATCTACCCAATTTGACCCATACATCCAAGGTTTTCCCTGAGGATGGGGGCGTTTTATGCCCAATTTCACTTGTAAAGCATTAAGTTTGTTTTGAATGAATCTTTCGATTTGGTGCATAGTATTCGACCGTTTTATTAAAAGATGAAATAACTCCATTCTATATAAAAAATGAGCCGGTAGAGGTTCGGATTCCATGAATCCGTCTATGCCTTCGGCTTGCTCGAAAAACTTCAAGATTTCCTCAGTTCTTTTCAAGGGGAAATCACTGCCGGAGATTAAATGAAACCATTCAATCTGATTGTTTTGAAAGGCAGCTGTAAATAAATCGAGTTCGGCAAGGATTATTGATTGATGCCCCCACTCTACCTTCCGGTCATGAAGAATAACAATAGGATTGCAAGATGGAATATTTCTGAGCGACTCCGGAACAGCAACTTTTTTGTCTATATGGATATAGAAAAAGACATTTGGGGAATCGAGGAATCTTATCAGATCCTCCAATCCCCCAAGAGTATGATCCAAGATTAGAAAGGCTTGTTTCATTTAGTCTTTTGTGATTTTGACCACTTTGCCTTCGATAAGGCTGGTCCAGACAGAGCCGTCGTAGGGGTCGATGTCAAATCCGTTGAGCTCGCTGACTCCTACTTCGCGCTGCCAAAGGGGCTTGAGAGTGGCTGCATCGATAGCGGTAATGATGCCGCGACGAGAGCCGGCATAAATTACGCCATCTTTCTCTACCACGATGCAAGGTGCGTGGTCGTAGCCGATGCCCATGTCCACGACCGCGAGGAGTTTGAAATCAGGAGTGGTTGCGTCAACCACGACGAGCTCGCCGTCCATGGTCTTTGCGTAGATGCGCGAGCCGTCGGCGCTGACACCCATTGATTCACGATATCGATAGTCGTTATTGCGCCAGATGGTGGAGCCGTCGGCGAGGTTGATGGCAGTCATGAAGCGGTCAGGGGCCACGATGTAGACACGTCCGTTTGTGATGACAGGCACCACGTTGCCGGGGCCGAGCATATTGGCCGTTTTGCCGTTGTTCCATTTCCAGCGCAGCTTACCGGTATTTTTGTCAAGACAACGGAGATAAGTGTCCCATGCGCCAAACACCACGTTATCACCGCTGACTGCAGGAGCAGCCTGACAATAATTGTTGATGCTGTCGTAAATCCACAGGAGCTTGCCGGTCAAGTCCATAGCTTCAAATCGTTTATATCCGCCTTGGAGATAAATCCCGTCGGCAATGAGACCGTCGGCAACGTATGGTGTGGACATATCCAAAGCAAGAGTGTCGGTGATCACGCCCTTGTCACTGTCCACGATGAAAATGCCTTCGTGATATGGGAAAGCCACCTTTCCTGATGTTAGAACCACGGGTCGGGAAAAGATAGAAGCGCCGGTCGGGATGGTCCAGACGGGCGAACCACCGGCCTTGTCGATTTTGATAAGCTGGCCGAGCGAATTGGCCACATATATGTTATCGGAGTCAAAAGCGATGCGGGTGAAAATAGAAGCTCGGTCCACAAATTTTTCTTCAATCTTAAAGCCCTCAGGGTCGGTGATAACCGTTGCAGAGGCTTTAGCCTCTGTGGCGGTGGGGATCAGATGCTCACGCACGGCAAGGCTGACTACACGGCGGGGCATTTCCTCGGTCAGATATTTCTCCGACACGAAGAGAGAATCCCCTGCGAGCTCAACGAAAGAGTATTGATAGCCGGGCGTTTTGGCCGGAATAAACGAGCGGAGCATGATGCCGGGAATCTCGCCGATAGGATACTCGATCAGGGAGTGATAGTGGCCGTTGATGTGCGCCACGACGGGAAATTTTTGCAGCACGCGGGCGTAATCCTGATAGTTGTCAAGATCATCTTTGCGGATCGGATAGTGGTTGAACGAGAGTACGCGGCGACCGGGCGTGCAAAGCTCGGTGAGAGTGTCGTTGAGCCAGTGGAGGTCTTCCTGCTTGATATGGCCGTCGCCCATTTTCATGAACGGACCGCAATTCACACCCACAATCACTGTGCTGTCGATCACCGCAGCAAAGCGGTCAGCGCCCCACAAGTGCGGGAAGGTGTGAGTGGCGCTTTGGCTCCAGTTGTTTTCGTGGTTGCCGGGGAGCACATAGAGAGGATGACGTACGGCTGAAAGGATGTTTTTAACGTTTTCGAGCTGGGCGTCTGAACCTTCGTTAGAGAGGTCGCCATTGATGATTACGGCATCAAAAGAGTCGGCGTTAATTTGATCCACAGCAACACGCATGGCCGAGTCGGCGGGATTGCCGGGGGTGACGTGAATGTCGTTGAGCACTGCAAATCGCTGAGCATTAACGTTTAAGCTCAGGCAAATAAGACTGATAAGAAGGGGGAGAAGATTTTTAAGCATGGTTTTGGGCGTTTTATCCTGCAAAAGTAAGAAAAAATCCGTAACTTTGCAAAATTATGAAGCGAATCGACAGAGAAACCGTACAACGCATCCTTGACACCGCAGATATTGTCGAGGTTGTAAGTGATTTCGTGCAACTCAAACGCAGGGGCACGAATTGGGTAGGTCTCTGCCCTTTCCATAATGATCGCACGCCGTCGTTCTACGTTTCTCGTGCCAAAGGCATTTGCAAATGCTTCAGCTGTGGCAAAAGCGCTTCGGCCGTGGGCTTTGTCATGGAACATGAAAGTCTTGGCTACAACGAAGCCTTGCGGTATCTGGCCAAAAAATATGACATTGAAATCAAGGAACATGAACTCACCGACGAAGAGCGTGCTCAGGCCGATGCCCGAGAGTCGCTCCTGGCCGTTAACGAGTTTGCCGTTAAGCACTTTGAACATAACTTGACGGAAACAACAGACGGCCGCGATATCGGGTTGACGTATTTCCGCCACCGCGGCATTAACGACGCCATGATCAAACGTTTCCGGCTTGGCTATGCCCTGGAGAGCTCTGATGCCCTTTATAAAGCCGCAAAGCAGACGGGCTTCACCGATGAAGTGCTTACGGAATCAGGCCTATGCATCCACACAGATCGCGGAACCTATTACGACCGATTCCATGGCCGTGTGATTTTTCCCGTATTTTCCATGTCAGGGCGCGTTGTGGCTTTTGGAGGTCGCACGCTCAAGACGGATAAGAAGGTGGCAAAATACGTCAACTCTCCCGAGTCAGCCATCTACAGCAAGAGTCGCGAACTTTACGGCCTCTATCAAGCCAAAGGAGCCATAAGCCGGCTTAACAAATGCATCCTCGTGGAGGGATATCTCGATGTGATTTCGATGCATCAAGTGGGCGTTGAAAATATCGTCGCATCGTCCGGCACTTCGCTCACCACCGGCCAGATCAAGCTTATCAAGCGCTTCACCCCTAACGTAACCGTAATCTACGACTCTGACGCCGCCGGCATCAAGGCCTCGCTGCGAGGCATTAACCTGCTTCTGGCCGAAGGGATGAATATTAAGGTTGTGCTCCTGCCCGAAGGCGACGACCCCGACTCCTTTGCTCAGCATCACTCTGCCTCAGAGGTTGAGGAATACATCGCTAAAAACGAGGTGGATTTCATCCGCTTCAAAACCGACATCCTGCTCTCCGACGCCGGCGATGACCCGGTAAAGCGTGCCGAGGTTATTAAGGATATAGTAGACTCAATCGCCGTGATTCCCGAGCCTGTGACGCGTACGGTTTACCTTCAAGACTGTGCCAGGCGACTGAATATCGACGAAAAGGTGCTTTCTCTCCAGATATCAAAAGCCACAGCAGAGGCTCAGGAAAAGAAGGACTATCGCGAGCAACAACAGCGTGCCGAAACTTCACTTAACGCCCCTTCGACATCCGGACAAGTCACACAGCAGGCCGGATCGCCAAAAATACGTCCCCTACCCGATTCTCTTACCCGCACAGAGAGCGCCCTGATCAAATATTGCCTTCGCTACGGCCTTTTTCCCATCACGGAGCCTTTGGAAGGAGAGCCCCCGTTGCGTGTAATCGATTACATCCAAGGCGAACTCCAAGCCGATGGCATCACCTTCACCCATCCGCCCGTGGTCAAGCTCTACGAAGCCATACTCGCGCTCACAGAGCAGGGGTGGCAAAGCAGTTTCGATGCTTTCCTCTCCACTTTGGACGAAGATATTCAGCAGAAACGACGCGCCGGAATAGATGAAATAGCTGCAGAAGGCAAATCACTGGCAGAGATGCAAACAATGGAGCAGGTGCTGGAAGAGCGGCTTGCTCAGGAGCAAAACGAGGCCGTGGATGAGTACACTGAGAATTATCTTCTCCATATTCTCGTCTCTGACCCTGACGACGAAATCCGCACACTTGCCACTGATCTTGCTGCCGAGCCTTACAGACTGAGCAAAGTGCACTATCGCTTCGCGCACATCGAAACCGAACGTGAGCGCCTGGCAGAACTCGTGCCTCGTGCCGTGATCGAGCTTAAAAATGAAATCATCGAGCGTCGTCTTGCCGAGCTTCGCGCATCGCTTACCGGCAGCTCACCGGAGCGTGAAATCGAAATCATGCAGGAAATCCAGTCCACACTGGCCATTCGCGCCTCACTTGCCCACGTTTTGGGCGAGCGCACCATTACTCCCCGCAAGCGTTAACAGCCATAACTGTATAAAAAATATCCCGACCACCTTTTCGGTGGCCGGGACGAAAGATTTTCTGCTTACAAGTTTATTTGTTGAGCTTTTCGAGATTTTTGGCAATGTCCTCGTCAGAGAGGTGATAGTCGACGATGTCGCCGCGGAGGTAAGCCTCGTAGGAGGGCATATCCACCAGGCCATGGCCTGAGAGGTTGAAAAGGATCACCTTCTCTTCGCCTGTTTCTTTGCATTTGAGAGCCTCGCGGATGGTGGCGGCGATAGCGTGAGTGGATTCCGGTGCCGGAATGATGCCTTCTGTGCGGGCAAAGAGAAGTCCGGCCTCGAAGGTTTCGGTCTGTGGGATGTCAACTGCCTCCATGAATCCGTCCTTGAGGAGCTGAGAGACGATTACGCCTGCACCGTGGTAGCGAAGGCCACCGGCATGGGTATGAGCGGGCTCGAAGTTATGGCCGAGGGTGTACATCGGCAGCAGGGGTGTGTAGCCGGCTTCATCGCCAAAGTCGTAGCGGAACTGTCCGCGTGTGAGCTTGGGGCAGGAATCAGGCTCGGCTGCGATGAAGCGTGTTTTGCGTTCACCGGTGAAATTGTGACGCATGAAGGGGTAAGCGATACCGCTGAAATTGCTGCCGCCACCGAAGCATGCGATTACGATGTCCGGGTATTCGCCGGCCATCTCCATTTGCTTTTCGGCTTCAAGACCGATAACGGTCTGATGCAGCGACACGTGGTTGAGCACCGAGCCCAGGGTGTACTTGCATCCGGGAGTGGTCTGAGCCAGCTCAATGGCCTCGGAAATCGCAGTACCGAGCGAACCCATGTAGTTGGGGTTTGAGGTAATCACGTCTTTGCCGGCGCGGGTCGACATCGAGGGCGAAGGCATGACTTGGGCGCCGAATGTCTGCATGATGCTTTTGCGATAGGGCTTCTGCTCGTAGGTGAGCTTAACCTGGAAGATGGCCGATTCGATGCCGAAGAGTTTGGCTGCGTAGGCCAGCGACGCTCCCCACTGTCCGGCTCCGGTTTCGGTGGTTACGTTGGTTACTCCTTCCTCTTTGCAGTAGTAGGCTTGAGCTATGGCTGAGTTGAGTTTGTGCGAGCCCATGGGGCTGACGCTTTCGTTCTTGAAGTAGATGTGGGCAGGGGTGCCAAGCGCCTCTTCAAGAGCATAGGCGCGAACAAGCGGGGTGGATCTATAGTACTTGTACTGCTCCCGCACGGGTTCGGGGATGCGGATCCAGGGGTCGGTGGTGTTAAGTTCCTGGCGGCAAAGTTCTTCGGCAAAAATCGGGAAGAGATCTTCGGGCGTGAGTGGTTGGCGAGTGCCGGGATGCAGGGGTGCCATGGGCTTGTTAGGCATCTCAGCCTGGATGTTGTACCAGTACTGAGGGATTTCCTCTTCGTCAAGGAAATAACGTTTCTTTTTTGACATAATGGTTAATAAATTGGGTTAAACTTCCGCAAAGTTACTCAAATAATTTAAACCTGCAAATCATAGACTGAAAAATTGAAAGAAAAACAAGTACAAAAATAAAAATCCGGGTAAGAGAAAATTTTTTTACGTAAATTTTTTTTCACGCATTAAGGGGCGTGGTATTTAGGCATTTGAATAAAAAATTGAAAAAGATGCGCAGAAGTGTGAAACAAAAATTAGTAGAGTATATAATATTGAAATACAGCGTATTGCATCAAAACTATACACTAACCCTTTAAGAAAATCTCAACTTTTGCTCTAACTTATTGAGGACTATGGGGTTTACACCCTTCGGGCGTTTTCTTAAAAATTTTTAGTCAAAATATTCATTTTTTTAATCGAAAATTTTTAGTTAACTTTGCCGTGCTTTTGCCTAAACTGCCCTCGAATAATGAACGAACGTCACATACAGCTCTGGGACAAATGTCGCACCTTCATCAAGGACAACCTTGCTGACGAGGTGCTGTTTGACACCTGGTTTAAGGACATTACTTCATTCAGATATGAAGATAATGCCCTGGTGCTGAATGTGCCCTCGTCTTTTTTTGTCGAGCAACTTGATGAGCGTTTCGGCCGTCTCATCCAATGTGCCTTAGGCAAGGTCTACGGCAAAGACGTTAAGCTCTACTATCGATATTATCAAGTGCAGAACATGCCCGATACTGCCACTACCGAGCTCAGCGCCAAGCCCAGCAGCACAATCCTGTCAGGCAAAACAGCTGCTCCGGCCAATCCTTTCCGTGCCGAGGCTGCTCCAGAGATTGATTCTCAGCTGAATCCGCGCTATAACTTTGATAACTACTGCGCCGGGGCCAGCAACAAGATTGCTCTTGCCATTGCCAAAAGCATCGCAGACAACCCCAAAAATCTGACCTTCAATCCCCTCTTCCTTTTTGGAAAGACAGGTGTGGGGAAGACACATCTGATTCAAGCTATCGGCATCCGCATTAAGGAAAACAACCCGGCAGCACGAGTGCTTTATGTCACCGCACGTCTGTTCATTGACCAATACACCACGGCGGTGCGCAATAAGACCATTAACAGCTTTGTCCACTTCTATCAGAGCATCGACACCTTGATAATCGACGACGTGCAAGACCTGCGCGACAAACCCGGCACGCAAAACACCTTCTACTTCATTTTCAACCACTTGCACCAAAACAACCGTCAGATCATCATGTCGTGCGACGTTCCGCCTTCGGAAATGGACGGCTTTGAGGCTCGCCTGCTCAACCGTTTCAAATGGGGCATCGCCACAGAGCTTGACCAGCCCGATTTGGAGCTGCGTCACAACGTGCTCGTGCAGAAAGCTCGCCAAAACGGCGTGGAGCTATCCCCTGAGGTTGCAGATTACGTGGCTGCGCACGTTACAGACAGCATCCGCGAGCTTGAGGGTGTGATCGTCTCGCTTGTGGCCCATGCCACGGTGATGAATTCCGACATCAACCTTAAGGTTGCTCGCAGTGTAATCGAGCGTGCGGTGAAGATGCAACGCAAGACCATCAATTTCGAGATGATCACTGAAGGCGTGGCTGAGCATTTCAACATCAATCCCGACAAGCTCTTCACCAAGACGCGCAAACGCGAAGTTTCAGATGCTCGTCAGGTGGTGATGTACCTGGCCAAGAAGCTGGCCAACATGTCGCTCGTGGCAATCGGTCGGCTGCTTGACCGCACTCATGCAACGGTAAATTATGCCTGCAACACCATCGAAGAGCGCCTGCAGATAGAGCCTCAACTCCGCGAGGATATCAGCCAAATCGAGGCAGCAATCCGTGCGAACTAACTTCACCAACCAGAAGTGAAATCATTTCTTGCCCGGCATATTATCTTTGAGGGTCGGGACTATGGATTGTCCACTGTAAAAGTTTCTTCTGACCGCTCTCAAATTGAAATCCGGCCCTTCACCCGCGAGACCCACTCCACGCAATACGTTGAGGGCTCTCTTTGCGTTTCCTTTATCGAGGGCAAGTACTTAATTTATTCGGAAAATTCGGGTAAATATTTGTGACTCTGATATTTTTTTATTAGCTTTGCAAAATACATTTTAATCTACACACCCTAATGGCCGAAATAGAAGAAATATTAGCTACCTATATACAGAACCACGGAAGCGTTGATATTGCAGAGCATGAATTTAAGAAAGCCCTTTCAG
Organism: uncultured Bacteroides sp.; assembly: GCA_964575435.1. Taxonomy (GTDB): domain Bacteria; phylum Bacteroidota; class Bacteroidia; order Bacteroidales; family Muribaculaceae; genus CAG-873. The sequence goes on along the minus strand of CAZNRK010000009.1, from coordinate 43,090 downwards.
AAGATTCAAAACTGAAGAAGGATTACCGGAGCTGGTGCGACGAAATGGGATACACCGAGAGGCACGGTTTTCGCGAATTTGCAGCAGAATATCTTGAAAATATCGACAGCGTCTGGGATTCTTTGACCGATTATGATGAATAACGCAGAAACTCCGGCAGTCCGTTTTCCCGCAGAATGGGAGCCACAGCAAGCAGTGATTATTGCTTGGCCGCATGCTCAGACAGATTGGCAGCCCAGGCTCGAGGAGGTCACTGAGTGCTACGTCGCCATCTCCACCGCCATTTCTCGCCATGTGACGCAGTTGGTGATTTTAACTGCTGAGCCGGAGGTGGTAAAGGCACAGCTCACAGGGAAAGTTGACCTTGAAAAGGTCACTTTCGTCCCCTATCTCACCAACGATACCTGGACACGCGATTACGCTCCTCTGACTACTATCAACACCTATCCCGGCCTCACCATCCCCACCCTTTGCGACTTCTGCTTCAACGGCTGGGGCATGAAATTTGCAGCCGGGCGCGACAATCAGGCCACATCCAGGATCTACACCGAGAACATCTTCCCCGGCTTTGACTATGCAAATCACCTTGACTTTGTGCTCGAAGGAGGGTCAGTGGAGAGCGACGGCAAAGGATTGATTCTCACCACCTCTCAGTGTCTGCTTTCAGCAAATCGCAATGATACACTCACCCCGGTTGACATTGAAAATCGACTTTCCTCCGCTCTTGGGGCGCAGAAAGTGCTCTGGCTCGACCATGGCGCTCTCCAAGGAGACGACACTGACAGCCATGTCGACACTCTGGCTCGCCTCGTTGCTCCCGATGCTATTGCATACACAACATGCGACCGACAGAACGACTCCCACTTCCAATCTCTGAAGTTCATGGAGCAGCAGCTGAATCAGATGACCAACATCGAAGGCCTCCCCTTCCGCCTCTTCCCACTTCAAATCCCCGAGCCAATATTTGACGAAGACGGCGAGCGCTTACCGGCCACTTATGCCAACTTCCTCATCCTCAATGATGCTGTGATTGTGCCTGTCTACGGCGATGAGCACTACGATGCCCTCGCTGTTGAGCAAGTCTCCCGTGCTCTCCCGGGGAAAACGATCGAGACAGTTGACTGTCGCGAACTAATCCGCCAACATGGGTCGCTCCACTGCGCCACAATGCAAATCCCAAAAGTAGAAATTAGATAATCATTAATTTAGACTATTATAGCTCTCTGTTATGCTTACATATAACACCCGACTTGACAAACTTAAACTCCCTGAATACGGGCGAAACATCCAGCAGATGGTGGTCCACTGTATGGATATCGCCGACCGCGATGAGCGCACAGCCTGCGCTCATGCCATAGTTAAGGCCATGAGCGTGATTGCACCTCCGCCCGACAAGAGCGAGGAATCTCGCCGAAAACTCTGGGACCACCTGGCCATTCTTGCCGACTTCAAACTTGACATAGATTGGCCCTACTCACCTCCCACGCCAGACGACCTTGAAGCCAAGCCGGATCCCATTCCCCTGCCTTATACCGAAATCAAATTTCGCCAATATGGCAATGCCCTCCAGCGCATGGTCGACGAAGTCGTGCTAATGCCGGAATCTCCCGAGCGAGAAGCTGCTGCTATCCTCGTTGCAAATCATATGAAAAAGCAACTTCTTGCACTGAATCCCGACGCTGATGTTGACGCGCGGGTTTTCAACGATTTGCGCACCTTATCTCACGGCGCCGTTAATCTTGCTGATGCCGGTGTGAAGCTTCAGGATTATTTCGTAATGCCCGCTCCCTCAGGCAAGAAAAAGAAGAAAAAGAAATGATGCCTCAGCTCTCGCCGATAGGCAAAATAGTGAAGACCCACGGTGTGGAAGGCGAAATGAGCGTAGCGTTTGATGTGGAATGCATTGACGAGTTGCTCAAATCCTCGCCTTGCCTGATGATTTACGAAGAGGGCTTGCCCGTGCCGTTTTTCATCAATTCTGTGCGGTCAAGAGGTGCGGAGAGTCGGCTCGTAAGATTTGACGACGTTGACTCCGAAACAGATGCCGCACCGTTTGTCGGTCGCGAGGTGTATCTCCCCACCGACCTTGTCAAAGAATACGAGCAAGGAGATGAAGACGGATTTTATGCCGCAGATTTGATCGGTTTTACCATGCTCAACGATGATGATGACACTCTCATTGGAGAAATTATCGACATAAACGAAGCTACGGAAAATGCGCTTTTCGTGGTTTCGACCCCCGACGGCGAGATCTTGATTCCCATTGCCGATGACTTCATCACAGACATCAATGCCGACGATCGCACAATCTCCCTTTCCCTTCCCACAGGATTACTTGACCTCTCAAAAGACTGATAATATGGAATTTAACGAAGACGACGCAATTAAATATATCATCTCATCGCTTGACCTCAAAGAAGCCGACGAAGATGAAATCCTAAACATTATTGACATCATTTATGACTATTACGACGACAACGGCCTGCTCGACATCGATTGTATGAATGACGATGAGGTTGATGTCGATGCTCTGATCGCGTACGTTAAAAAAATCACCGCCAAAGACAAAGCTTGCCCCTTCACCCCTGAGGAGGTTGAGAGCATCGTGCGTGCCGAGCTTGACTACGAATCTCAAACCCTGGGGTGATCGCCCTCAAATTCTCTTTTAAAATGATTCGTGGTTTTCTTTCTTTTATAATTTGCGCTCTATCGCTTGTGTGCATGCATGCCGGCGGAGTGCCATCACCGGATTTGGCTGAACTGACTTTTGATGAAAACATCGAGACTCCCATCGTGCCTAAAAAAGCCTCACCGGCAATCGGAAGACATATCGAAAACATCCGTACAACTTTGGCCAAACATGGCCTGAAAGCGGAAAAGGAGCGTTCGGGCGAAGTGGTTGTTGTCACCATACCGTGCTCAGAACTTTTTGCTCCCAATAGTGCTACGTTGCTGGCCGATGGTGAGAAATACCTGCGACCGTTTAGCCGCCTGCTGAAATATCCGACAATGTACAAGGTGATTGTGGCTGTGCATAGCGACAATACCGGTGAGGCCGAATATCTCGATGCGCTCACATCAGCTCGTGCCTCGGCCATCGATGCCTTTATGATAGCGGACTCCGGTACTTCCGGGGCATCGCTTGTGCCCTATGGCCTGGCTATGGATATGCCTCTCAACGAAAACCGCTCGATTGCTGACCGAGCAGAAAATCGCCGCGTGGAGATCTACATCGTGCCAAATAAGGACATGATAGAGATGGCCAAATCCGGAAAGTTGGAATAAATCAATCTAACCCGCGGCTCATTATTGCTTTTTCAGCTGCAGCGAGAGCTTCGGGTTTGCCCACGTCGTGCCACTGATAGGCAACAGATGGCCGATATGCGCGAATATCAAGATTCCCGCAGTTTGCCACATAAAAAGGAATTACGGAAAAGACTTCCCCACCCTCATTCCGGGCATAATCTTCAAGCATAGGCCAAATGTTAGGACCAAGCACATGGACTCCGCCAAAAGCCAGAGGGGCGAGATTGTCAGTGTTAAGACAGCGAGGTTTGATCTCGCCGGTTTTCACATTTTCCCAGCCGTGCATGCGGTTTTCACGGTCAAAAAGGAGATAACGGGACGTGGTGCGAGAATCGCAAAGTAAGGTCACATCGGCTTCGGATTGAGAATGAGTCTCAATCATCTGCTGTAGGGGGAAATCAGTGAGGATGTCGGCGTTATGCACAAGGAAATTATCGCCTTCGAGCCACCGGCGAGCGTGAAGGATGCCTCCGCCGGTATCGAGCAGAAGAGAGGATTCGTCGCTAATGTGTATCGTGATGCCAAAATTGTCGTTTTCAGCTAAATATGTGATAATCTGCTCGGCAAAGTGATGCACATTTACCACTATTTCCCGAATTCCGGCCGCCTTGATTTTTTCAATCACACGCCTGAGCATCGGCACGCCGGCTACAGGCACAAGAGCTTTGGGATGCTCAAGGGTGAAGGGTTTGAGGCGCGTGCCAAGTCCGGCTGCGAAAACGATGGCTTTCATCTCGGGGTCAGTGGCGTGAGGGCTTGAATTCTTGCTCGATGTTTTGCTCGCGGTGCACGAGTTCAACCTTTACGTTGAATTTCTGATTGATGTGCTGAGCCATGTGCTGGGCAGCGTAGACCGAACGGTGGCGACCACCGGTGCATCCAAAGCATACCATAAGATTCGAGAATCCTCGCTCCATGTATCGCTTCACCGAATCATCAACAAGGGCATAACAATGGTCGAGGAAGCGTGAAATCTCGCCGTCGTCTTCAAGGAATTTGATCACCTCATAGTCCAGGCCTGTAAAGGGCTTATAGCGTTCATACTTTCCGGGGTTATTGATTGCACGGCAATCAAAGACGTAGCCGCCGCCATTGCCTGTGGTGTCGTTAGGGATGCCTTTTTTGTAGGCAAAACTCATCACGCGCACTGTAAGTGTGCGTTTTTGAAGTTCGTCGGAAAATTGCTTCAAATCCACCAGCTCGTTGAGCAGCTTATTGAGGTAAGGATATTCCACAAAGGGCCTCTGAAGCAAATCGCGGAGATTTTCAATGGCAAACGGCACACTTTGCAGGAAGTGGGGTTTCTTCTCAAAATAACCCCTGAAACCATAAGCACCAAGCACTTGCAGAGTGCGGAAGAGCACGAAGTGGCGCAGCTGTTCGAAGAAATATTCCTTGTCAACGGGCATGTAAGTGCTCAGGGCATCGATATATTCCTCAATCAATTCATGGCGCAACGATGACGGAAAATTGGCCTTTGCTTGCCAGAGAAATGAGGCCACATCGTAAAAGAAGGGTCCTTTGCGTCCGCCTTGAAAGTCGATAAACATTGGCTCGCCATCGCGGATCATCACGTTGCGCGACTGGAAGTCACGATACATGAATGTGCCGGATTTCGAGCGCATAAGCACATCGGCCATCGTCTGGAAATCGTCTTCGAGTTTGTCTTCGAGGAATTCCAGCTCAGTGGCTTTCAGAAAGCAATACTTGAAATAGTTGAGATCCCAAAGGATAGAACGCTTGTCGAACTCAGCAGCCGGATAGCATTTCGAAAAATCCATCTGTACGGCGCCAGCAAATTGGATGTCGGGCAACCGGCGTATAGTTTTAACGAGCAGAGCTTTTTCTTCAGAGGAGAAAGAGCGGGTGATACGTCCTTTTTCGATGGCATTGAAAAGGAGGGTGTCGCCAAGGTCCTCCTGGATGTAGGCCATGCGATCCGGCGCAACGGCAAGCACCTCAGGCACGGGAAGATTTTTGGAGCGGAAATGGGCGTCCATATACAAAAAGGCCTCATTCTCTTCAAGGCATGTGCCGATTACGCCTACCACATTTTTCTTTCCCGTGAGTCGAAAATAGTGGCGGTTAGAGCCGGATGATGGAAGCTCGATGATGCTCTCCGGCTCCGAGCCTACATATGATTTATATAATTCGATCAGACTTGATTTCATCTTTCAGGTCAAAATTAATAGCCCAACTCAGAGAGAAATTTGATGCGCATCAGGCGTATTTCCTCTTCTGTGTAGTCATCGCCGAGGGTTTTAATAGCGTCTTCGAGGCTGTCGGTTTCGCTGCCTTTGAAGTATTCATAGATATCATCCTGCACGTCAGCGTCGATTTCCTCATCTATATAATAGGAGATGTTGATCTTGCTGCCGGAGTACATGATTGCCTCAATCTCGTCCAGGAGCTCGGAAAATTCCAGTCCTTTTGATTCGGCGATCTCGTCGAGGGGCACGCGGCGGTCGATCGACTGGATAATGGCGATGCGCTGTTTGCTTTTCTTCGCCACGGTGCGCACCCTCAGATCCTCCGGGCGCTCGATGTCGTTTTCCTCAACGTGTTTCTTGATCACCTCAATAAATTCCTTGCCAAACCGGTTAGCTTTGCCGGCTCCGACACCGGAGATGTTGGCAAGCTCTTCGATAGTGATGGGATAAGTGGTGGCCATTGCCTCAAGCGAGAAGTCTTGAAAAACGACGTAAGGCGGGAGGTTAAGGCGTCGTGCTATGTTTTTGCGCAGGTCGCGCAGGATATTATACAGCTCAGGATCGACGGCACAAGCAGCGCCGCCGGTGATCTGAGCTTCCTCTAAATCTTCGTTGAAATCGTTATCTTCCACAATTTTAAATGAAGTTGGATTCTTTAAATATTCAAGTGCTTGCGGAGTGAGACGCAGGATACCGAATTGCTCTATATCGCGGTCGAGATATCCGGCAATCTCGGCCTGCCGCATCAATGCAGAAAAGTATTTCGGATTGCGATGCGATGCGATACCGAAATTCTCGTGCATGTCGTGGCCGTAGTTGCGCACATCCATGGTGGCTTTACCGAGGAGGATGTTGGCGATGTGGTCGCTCTTAAAAGAGTCTTTGAGCGATTGCACGGTTTCGATGACCGAAATCAGATCATCCTTGGCCTCGATGGTGGTTTTTGGTTGCTTGCAGTTGTCGCAGTTTCCGCAGTTTTCTTCTTCATAATTTTCACCAAAATAGTGAAGGAGAAGCCGACGGCGGCACACGCTCGACTCGGCGTAGCTCTGCGTCTCTCCGAGAAGCTGCCTTCCGATCTCTTGCTCGGTGATGGGCTTGCCTTGCATGAATTTTTCCATCTTCTGCAGGTCCTTGGAGCAATAGAATGTAATGCACCTGCCCTCACCACCGTCGCGGCCGGCTCGCCCGGTCTCCTGGTAGTAGCCTTCAAGGCTTTTGGGCATGTCATAGTGGATTACGAATCTCACATCAGGCTTGTCGATGCCCATGCCAAAAGCAATCGTAGCCACGATGATGTCTATTTTCTCAAGCAGAAACGCGTCCTGGTTTTCGGCTCGGGTGGTTGCATCCATGCCGGCATGGTAGGCCAGGGCTTTGATGTTGTTGACTTGCAGAAATTCCGTAAGCTCCTCCACTTTTTTGCGGCTCAGGCAATAGATGATGCCTGACTTGCCTTCGTTGGCTTTGATAAAGCGGATGATGTCGCGGTCCACGTTTTTTGTCTTCGGTCTGATCTCGTAATAGAGATTTTTGCGATTGAAAGAGGACTTGAACACCACGCACTCCGTCATGCCAAGGTTTTTCTGAATATCATGCTGCACTTTAGGGGTGGCGGTGGCCGTAAGAGCAATCACCGGTCTTGCACCTATCTGATTGATTATCGGGCGTATGCGTCGATATTCGGGCCTGAAGTCATGACCCCACTCCGAGATGCAGTGGGCCTCGTCGATGGCGTAGAAGGAAATAGTAACGGTTTTGAGAAAGTCGACATATTCTTCCTTTGTCAGCGATTCCGGGGCCACGTAGAGCAATTTTGTGCGCCCCTTCTGTATGTCTGTTTTGACAAGGTCGATGGCTGCGCGATTGAGCGATGAATTCAGAAAGTGAGCAATCGAATCGTCTTCGCTATAATTGCGCATGGCGTCCACTTGGTTTTTCATCAGGGCGATCAATGGAGAAATCACGATTGCCGTGCCATCCATCAGCAGGGAGGGCAACTGGTAGCAGAGTGATTTTCCGCCCCCGGTGGGCATGAGCACAAAGGTGTCATGCTCCTCGAGGAGGTTGCGGATGATGGCTTCCTGATTCCCCTTGAAAGAGTCGAAACCGAAATATTTCTTCAGTGCTTGAGTGAGGAGGAGGACTTTTGGCATAGAGAGAGGTTAAATCATTGCTGAATCAAAGTGGGCAGCTTCGAGTTTTTGGCGGGCATAGTCGGCCGTAACGGTAAAGGTCTTCTTTTTTGAAGAGGGAATCTCAAACATCGCATCTATCATTATTGTCTCTACAATAGAGCGCAGACCGCGGGCTCCAAGTTTGAATTCTATGGCCTTGTCCACGATAAAATCAAGAGCAGCCTCGTCAAAGGTTAGGACCACGCCGTCCATGGCAAAGAGCTTTTCATACTGGCGGGTGATGGCGTTCTTCGGCTCGGTGAGCACACGGCGCAGGGCATCGCGGTCGAGATATTCCAGTGATGTTAGGATAGGTAGACGGCCGATGATTTCGGGGATGAGACCGAAGGATTTCAGGTCCTGAGGGGCCACGTAGCGCAGGTAATCGTTTTTGTTGATTTTGCGACGCTTATCATCGGTGGAGTAGCCTACGACATGCGAGTTCATGCGGTGAGCGATTTTCTGCTCGATGCCGTCAAATGCTCCGCCACAGATAAAGAGGATGTTCTTTGTGTCGACCTGTATCATTTTCTGCTCAGGGTGCTTGCGGCCTCCTTGTGGGGGGACGTTGACAACCGAACCCTCCAGGAGCTTGAGCAGACCTTGCTGCACGCCCTCGCCCGATACGTCGCGAGTTATGGATGGATTGTCGCCTTTTCGTGCGATTTTGTCGATCTCGTCGATAAACACGATGCCACGCTCGGCTTTAGCCACATCGTAGTCGGCCACTTGGAGCAGGCGTGTAAGGAGACTCTCGATGTCCTCGCCCACGTAGCCGGCCTGTGTGAGCACCGTGGCATCTACTATGGTGAAGGGCACATCAAGGAGCTTTGCAATGGTGCGGGCCAGGAGAGTTTTGCCTGTGCCGGTGGGGCCTACCATTATGATGTTGCTCTTTTCGATATCAACGTCGTCGTCGGTGCGTTTTTGAGCCAGACGTTTGTAGTGGTTGTAGACAGCCACAGAGAGGTATTTCTTGGCTTCGTCTTGACCGATGACGTATTGATCGAGAAATTCCTTGATCTGTGCGGGTTTCGGCACAGACTTGAGGTCAATATTCGGGTTTTGACCTTGAGGCTTTTGCCCTTTATTTATGCTGCGATAGTAATCATCGATCATCATTTTCATTTGCTCGGCACAATCAGGACACACGAAGGCCTTCTCGTCGGGCGAGGGGATGAGAAATTCAACGGAATCGGCCGGACGGCCGCAGTATGAGCAACAAGAGATGCGTTGTTTTGCCATTTTCTGTCGTTTAGATAGGTGGAATGAACCCGGACCCTTCGGTAGGCCCGGGTTCATAGTCGTTTAGTGCTTCGAGCGCACGAGCACATCGTCAATCATACCGTAGGCTTTAGCCTCTTCGGCAGTCATCCAATAGTCGCGATCGCTGTCGGCTTCGACTTTTTCAAAAGGCTGGCCGCTGTGCTCGGCGATGATGCTGTAGAGCTCTTTCTTGAGCTTGAGGATCTCGCGGGCAGTGATTTCGATATCGGATGCCTGACCCTGGGCGCCACCCATGGGCTGGTGTATCATCACACGCGAATGTTTCAGCGCAAAACGCTTGCCGGCAGTGCCGGAAACCAGAAGCACAGCAGCCATCGAGGCGGCCATGCCGGTGCAAATGGTGGAGACGTCGGAGGAGATGTACTGCATAGTGTCGTAAATGCCCAGACCTGCATAGACCGAACCGCCGGGGCTGTTGATGTAGATCGAGACATCTTTGCCGGGGTCGGCAGCGTCGAGATAGAGGAGCTGGGCTTGCACCACGTTGGCCGAGTAGTCGTCGACCTGAGTGCCAAGGAAGATTACGCGGTCCATCATCAGACGCGAAAACACGTCCATTTGAGCCACGTTGAGCTGGCGCTCCTCGATGATTGTGGGGTTGATGTAGCTTGAAGTGATGGCTGTATTGACAGCCGAAGTGTATTGGTCAAGTGCAAGACCGTTGAGGCCAAGGTGATGCACTCCGAAATTTCTGAAATCTTTTCTGATATCCATAATATAATGTGTGAAATGGTTTTTGATGCCTAAATCTTAGTCAAAGTTACGCAATTTTTTTCAAACAAACAAATTCTGCAAAATTTTATTACTTATACTCACAAAAATCGTGCCAACCCGACGATAGCAGTCCGCCCCGAGTCAGTCTCTCCCTTACCAGGAGCGCGAACCTTCCTTGCAAGTAAATTTTTGTAGGGGGTTAAAAATATTTGCTTAATCAAAAAAATATTCTTACCTTTGCAGCGCTTTTGCCAAGAGTAAGAGCAAATCCCGTGTGATGGGAAATTAAGAAATTAATTTTGAGTAACACATTTAATTTATCTAATGGAAATTTTCAAACTTCAGGCTCAGCCCCGCGTTGAGCTCGGCAAAAAAGCCACCAAAGCCCTGCGCGCCGCAGGCAAAATCCCCGCAGTGATCAATGGTAGCGATGTAGTGACCCTCCCCTACGAAGGCACTCTGCTCAAAGGCCAGAAAGTCGTAGAAATCGAAAACGGCAAAGGTCTGATCACCACCGACATCGTAGTTTCTGCCGATGACGTGCGCAAGCTCATCTACACCCCTAACATCTACGCTGTAGAAATCGAATTTGACGGCACAAAGAAAATGGCTGTGATCAAGCAGCTCCAGTTCGACCCCGTAAAAGACACACTCCTTCACATCGACTTCCTCGAAGTTGACGACAAGAAGCCCGTTGTCATCGAAATCCCCGTGCGCCTTGAAGGCCACGCCGAAGGTGTGAAAGCCGGTGGTAAGCTCTCGCTCTCCATGAAGAAGCTGCGCGTGAAAGCTGTATACACTGAAATCCCCGAGCGCCTTGTCATCAACGTTGACAATCTCGGCCTTGGCAAAACCATGCAGGTTGGCGACCTCCACTTCGAAGGTCTCGAACTCGTCAACGCCAAAAACGCTGTGGTTTGCGCCGTTCAGCTCACCCGCGCCGCTCGTGGTGCCGCTGCCGCTGCTGCAGCTGAGAAGTAATCTTTACTGTCTAAACTTTTCTGCATGAAACATCTTATTGTTGGCTTGGGCAACATCGGCGACGAATATCGCCTCACCCGGCACAACATAGGCTTTATGATATTGGATGCCTTTGCCGAGGCATCCAATATTTCTTTTTCAACAGACCGCTATGGCGACGTGGGCCGCGGGCGCATCAAGAACCAGCAGGTAGTGCTGCTTAAGCCCTCAACTTACATGAATCTCAGCGGCAACGCTGTCAGATACTGGAAGGACAAAGAAGGCATTGAGATCGACAATATCCTGGTAATTGTAGATGACCTCGCTCTCCCCTTCGGTGCCATCCGCATCAAGCCCTCCGGCAGCGATGCCGGCCATAACGGACTCAAAAGCATCGCCCAAATGCTTGGCACCCAGGCCTATCCCCGTTTGCGCTTTGGGATTGGAAATGATTTTCCGTGTGGCTGCCAGATCGACTACGTGTTGGGCAATTTCAAGCTCAATGAGCGCCAGATGTTGCCAACCAGAATCGATGTGGCGGTTGATGCTATCCGCGACACTGTGCTGGCAGGCTTGCAAAACGCCATGTGTACATATAATAATAAGTAAAGATGGCAAAGGAAGTACGTATCGACAAATGGCTTTGGGCCATGCGCATATTCAAAACCCGCACTATTGCGACAGAGGCATGCAAGAAGGGGCGTGTAACAGTCGGGGTGGAAGCCCAGACAGCCAAACCTTCGCGCATGATTAAAGAGGGCGATGTCATCAACGTGCGCAAGCCTCCGGTGACATATACCTTCCGCGTACTTGCCCTCACTGAAAATCGTCTTGGCGCGAAGCTCGTGCCAAATTATTGCGAAAACATCACTCCCGCTTCAGAGTATGAACTTCTGGAGATGGTGAAAATTTCCGGTTTCGTTGATCGCCGCAAGGGTTTGGGTCGTCCCACCAAGAAGGAGGGACGTGACCTGCAGCAATTCACCTCCGAGGCCTTCTTCGACAGTCCCGAGCTCGATTGGGATGATGACGATGATGATTTAGAATAATCACGCAGATGGCGATGAATACCTACGACGAGGTAATAGATTACCTTTACACGCAGTTGCCGATGTTTCAGAATTCAGGCCCGGGGGCATATAAACCGGGGCTGACCACTGCGCGCATTCTTGCCGGTGCTTTTGGCAATCCCCAACAGAAATTTCGCACCATCCATGTGGCCGGGACAAATGGGAAGGGGTCGGTGACCCATACGATCGCATCTGTGCTTCAAGCGGCCGGATTGAAGGTCGGTTTATATACTTCCCCTCATCTTTTGGATTTCCGCGAACGTATTCGCATCAATGGCGAGATGATCAGCCGTGCAGAGGTCATGGATTTTGTGGAGCGATTCATGGGCATGAATCTTGACTGTCATCCTTCATTTTTTGAGTTGACCACCGTAATGGCTTTTGACCATTTTGTCAGACACGAGGTTGACATTGCTGTCATTGAGGTGGGTCTGGGCGGAAGGCTTGATACCACAAATATTATCACCCCCCTACTCTCCGTCATCACAAATATCTCCCTTGACCACGTGGCTCTTTTGGGCGACACGGAAGTGCAAATCGCCCGCGAAAAGGCCGGCATCATCAAACCCGGAGTACCTGTGGTGATTGGAGAAGCCGAAGGAGAAGTGAGAGGTGTTTTTCAAGAGGTTGCAGCTCAAGTAAAAGCGCCGATAATTTTTGCCCAAGATTCTCAGATTGCATTTGACGGTAAGGCCTACAGCATCGAGCCCGCAGGCCCGTGCGTTGCAGAATTTGACCTCAAAGGCGATTACCAACGCCCCAACGCCAACACCCTGATGGCTGTCTTACGAGAATTGCGACGTTTAGTCCCGATCTCAGATGCTGACATCATAGCCGGCTTTGCGACCGTGACATCTGCTACTGGCTTGGCCGGAAGGTGGCAAACAGTGGCTGATGCTCCCGTGCGTGTTGTCTGCGACACAGGCCACAACATCGGCGCATGGCGGATTCTTGGACCACGTCTGGATTCTGAGGCTAAAAACACCGGCACGCTGCGCATGGTCATCGGATTTGTAAACGACAAAGACGTGAGCCACATTTTTGACTTTATGCCCAAGGGGGCAAAGTATTATTTTGTGACTCCGTCTGTGACAAGAGGTCTTGACGCCTCTAAACTATTGGATATCTCAAAAGATAAAGGGCTGAAAGATGTGCAGGTCTTCGGCTCTGTGGCAGATGGCTTCGAAGTCGCCTATGCCGATGCTCTCTCAGGTGATATGATTTTTGTGGGAGGGAGCACTTTTGTAGTCGCTGATTTTATGCAGCACACCAGTGGTCGGTGGTCCATCCCTGAGAGGCATTTCTCAAAGAAATCTTGACCAGTCCGGTCACTCCGGAGAGCCGTTCGCGCACCAAAGTGACTACTTGCGACATTGATTGCATCTCGTTGAGCTGAATATTGAAAAGCTGCTGACCCATGAATGATACGCGAGCGTAAAGGGTGTCGGAGATGTTGATTGATTTTTTTGAAGAGAGGGTTGAGGGTGTCATGTCAATGAGTTTTAGAGGTTTACACTGCAAATTTACGGCTTGACATGGGCAATTAATTTTCACATCAATCTTAAAGAAGCTTAAAACTCACACTTTGCGCTGTTTTTTAAGTAACTTTGAATCAAAATTCACACACCGATGGCTCGAAGAAAGAAAAATAACCTCCGCTCCCTACTTACTATCCTATTCATAATAATTATATTGGGCGGTTTGCTTTGGGGTAATAAAGCAGACTCAAAGCCTTCTCTCAGTAAAGATGCGGCTGATGCCGCTGCTCTCCAGATTGTTTCAATACCCCGGAGTACTCCCTCAGAAATTATTGAATACGAGGGTTTTACAGTCTCTTTTAATCCAAAAGCCCATCAGCCTAATTATGTGGCTTGGGAGTTGAACGAGAAAGAGGCTTATTCTACGGCTTTTGATCGCAAAAACTACGACTTTGCCTCCGACCCTGACGTGGCCGGATGTGCCACCTTGCAAGACTACAAAAATTCCGGATACTCTCGCGGCCACATGGCTCCGGCTGCCGACATGAAGTGGAGCCACGAAGCCATGAAGAATTGCTTCTATCTCACCAATATTTCTCCTCAGAAATCAGACCTGAATGCCGGAGCATGGAAGTCGGTCGAGGATAAGTGCCGCCAGTGGGCAAAACGTGACAGTTCCATTATCATAATCTGCGGTCCGGTCCTGACCGATAAACTTACGCAGACCATAGGCGCCACACGTGTTGCCGTGCCTGAGAGATTCTTCAAAGTAATCCTTGCGCCATATGCCAATCCTCCTCGTGCCATCGGGTTTATCATGAACAATGGCTATGTAGAGGGCGGAATGCAGGCGGCGGCTGTATCGGTTGATGAGGTCGAACGCATCACAGGGTTTGATTTCTTCGCTTCGCTCCCTGACGAGATAGAAAATGAGATAGAAGCAGAATGCAATTTCCCACTTTGGTCAAAACAACGCATCAGATAATGCTCCACGATTTTTCAGATACAATTTGCGCAGTGTCCACCCCGGCCGGGGTTGGAGGCATTGCAGTGATCCGCGTCTCCGGAAAGAACGCAATCGAGATAGCCTCCTCCATATGGCAAGGCAAATCGCTTTGCGATGCTGCAACCCATAGTGCTCACCTTGGTTATGTCCTTGACGCAGAGGGTGCACGGCTTGATCAGGGAGTGGCCACGGTCTATCGCTCCCCGGGGTCATTTACAGGAGAAGATGTCGTGGAGTTTTCAATCCACGGGTCTCTCTATGTCCAAAAGGCCCTGCTCACATCGCTTCTCGCGAAGGGTGCCAGGCTTGCCGAGCCCGGAGAGTTTACCCGTCGTGCATTTGTTTCCGGAAAGATTGACCTTGCTCAGGCTGAAGCAGTGGCCGACATTATCGCCTCGCAAAGCAAAGCTGCTCAGCGTGTGGCTCTCAGTCAGATGAAAGGCACATACTCAGCCCGACTTCAAACCTTGCGTCAGGAATTGATAGATCTCGCTTCGCTGCTCGAGCTCGAGCTTGACTTCTCGGAAGAGGACGTAGAATTTGCCTCTCGCACCCGGCTTATCGACCTGTCAAAAGAAATCTCAGCTGAGATCTCTCGTTTGACCTCATCGTTCGCCTTGGGTAATGCAATCAAAAACGGCATTCCCGTAGCCATCATAGGCGCCACCAATGCAGGTAAATCTTCTATTTTGAATCGTCTTTGTGACGAAGACCGAGCAATAGTCTCAGACATCCACGGGACCACGCGAGATGTCGTAGAATCAAGCCTCACCATCGGGAGCTACACTTACCGCCTGATGGACACAGCCGGATTACGCGAAACCACTGATACCATCGAGCGTCTGGGCATTGAGCGCAGTCGTCAAGCCATGGAGCACGCAAGGATAATTTTTTGCGTGATTGATTCCGCGTCCCCTACCCCCGTGGACATTCCGGACACTGATGCAGAGATTCTGGTTATCCTCAACAAATCCGACCTTCAGCCCCACACAGATCTTAAAGCAATTGTTTCTGCAGTCACAGATAGGCACCCCAAGGCTAAAGTCGTGCAGGTCAGTGCTCTTTCCGGAACAGGAATTGAACAATTGACCGAAACTCTTGATCAAATCAACTCAGTTCAGACCTCAACAGCAGACGCAACATTGGTCACAAACGCTCGCCACTACGAAGCGCTGCTCAAGGCAGGCGAGAGCATCGAGCGTGCCACCGAAGGCCTCACTTCCGGCCTAAGTGGCGAACTCGTTGCCCAAGACATCCGTCTAACCATTGACTACCTCGGTTCCATCCTCGGCACAATCACCACAACCGACCTGCTCTCCACCATATTCTCTCGCTTTTGCATCGGTAAATAATTCATTGATACGTGAAGAAATCTTAGTATGACTCGTGAAGAAATTGTAGACCAACTTAGAGAAATTGAGAAAGCGCATAATGTGCGGGTTCTTTTGGCTGTGGAGAGCGGAAGCCGGGCTTGGGGCTTTGCATCTCCTGACTCTGATTGGGACGTCAGATTCATCTACGTAAACCCTGTACGACAATACCTACGTGTAGAGCCCATTCGCGATGTCATAGAAGTGATGACCGATTCGGGCTTCGATGCTGTCGGATGGGATTTGCGCAAGGCTCTCCAACTCTTTCGTCGCACCAACCCCTCCATTTTGGAGTGGCTGTTGTCGCCAATAAGATACATTGACACTGATGGCCTGGCTGAAACCCTTCTGAGCCTTATTCCTTCATATTATAATCCTAAAAGCGGGATTCACCATTATCTCAATATGGCTATCAGCCACAATGAGAAATACCTGCTGAAGAATGGTATTACGTTAAAAAGATTTCTTTATTATCTGCGGAGTTTGTTGGCTTGCAGATGGATAATGGATCACCTGTCTCCGCCGCCTGTACCTTTTCACCGGTTGATTGAGGCTACAGTAAAAGAAGCACCGGTGCTTGACGCTATCCATGC
Organism: uncultured Bacteroides sp.; assembly: GCA_964575435.1. Taxonomy (GTDB): domain Bacteria; phylum Bacteroidota; class Bacteroidia; order Bacteroidales; family Muribaculaceae; genus CAG-873. Next base: position 26,919 of record CAZNRK010000009.1, on the reverse strand, counting down.
CATGCTTGCAAAGAAAACTGTGAGCAAGGAGCACGATAAAGAGGAGGTAGACCCTTTGCTGCTTAATTACGCCCGTACGATAAATGATGAAGTAGAGGCATTTTTATCCTCCTCTCCGCTCCCCACACCGGAAAGAGGCAAAGACGAGACGCTTGACAATCTTCTCTACAGCATGGCAAAGCTGACACCCGATGATCACCAACCGCCTTACTCAGAAAGTAGATAATGACTGGGAGAATATTCGTAAATTTGCTTTTTGATTTGGTATAAGCACGGCAGTATGGACATCGGATTTCTTACATTTAATCAAGAGGCACTCAACAAGGCTAATAAGGTCATGAGGCTCCTGCAAGGCCAGGGAGCGATCGACGAGATGGGTCTGGGCAGAATTCGCGACGCCTTCTCAAATACGATGTTCCCGGGAATGTCAACTCTTCAGACTCATGCCAAATATTTCCTCCTCTTGCCGGCACTCTACTCTTACCTTGAGCGCTCAACTATCAGCGATACGCGCGAGGCTCGACAAAAAATTCGCGACCAAGAAATTGCATTTACTCGCCGACTTATGGCAGGGACTCCCAAGGATAAGTATGAAGGAATAATCGGTTACGAATCGCTCAGGACCCGTGAAAAATACGTAAAGTATGACCTTACTTATATCTATTATGCCGGGCTGGTGACATATGGTTTTGTGCAGGATCTTGGGAATATCTACGCACTCTTAGTCGATGGTTCAAGAATGCGAGCTGAACGTCCTAAGAAGGCTCAAGGCAATTCTGAAACTGGAGATGATTCCGATGACCTCAGTGGCAATAGACCTCTCTTCTCCACTTGTGGCGAGCAGTATTGGTTTGGCTCGTCAGTTCCTCTGGATATTTCTCTTTCATGCATCGAGGCAGAATTTCTGAAGTTTAAGATAGAAACCAATGTCCCCCAATCACTCATGGGACATCTTCTATCAAGCGATCTTTATAAGACAGTATACTTTTATGACTTTGAAAATTTAGGCACAGGCTTGCGCGGGAAAGTGCCTGAGAATCTATTCAGCATTTATCTATTGGCGCGGCGGTTTTCGAGGTTTTCCTACCTTCTCCGCCTGCGTTATGCCCTCCAATATGACTTAGCGGTCGGAGCTGTAGATGAAGCAAAAATCGTTGAAAACCAATTTCATGAATATCTGTCTGATTTCGCCTATGAGTTCACGCCCGAAGCAATAGAAGAAGTGAATCAATTTGTATATGACAAGATTACGGAGCCAACGTGCATGACATTTATCAAACAAGCGTCAACCTTAATAGCAGAGTCAAATTTCCATGATCTTGACATTCTAATCCGCCTGCGCGAGAAGCGAATCAAGACCGGAAGGAGCAAGCTGTCTTATCCTGAGAAATTGACTCCGGGAAAGAAATTTGACGTACCCGCTCCAATGTCGTTTCGATGGAACTCGATCGTGCGCAGAGTGCTTAGTGAAATTAAAGAAGGGATGGATAAATGCAAGATTTAATCTACAATGAAATAGTGGCCACACCGGGTTATGAACTCGACTTTGCAGTGGGCACAACTTATAGCCTTGATGCAGAGGCGTATTTAGCGATTGCGTTATCCCTTGCGCGTCTGGGAGATGCCACGGAGACTGACTTTCTCAAGAATCCTTCTCGATTGCTCGAGGGACTGCGACGCACAAATAAGCGCATAGCCCTTTTCTGCAATCGCGCCGGGATGCTCGTGCCTTCAAGGACAAACAGCCTGAACGCAATGCTCGACAGAAGTGTCTTTGAAGTGGCAGACCAGAATGATGCGCTCTCAAATTTCCACCCTAAGATTTGGGTAATCAAAGAGCGACTGAAAGAAAACCGCACGATTGCCCAGTTAAAACTCATTGTGATGAGCCGCAACCTGACCAAAGACTCGAGTCTTGACGTTGCAGTGGCTCTAACGGCCCAATTCACTTCGTCTCCCTCTCCTGAGTTGCAGAAAAAGCATGCGCCTCTGAAAGATTTCCTGCTTCGGCTTGCTCCTTTTGCTTCGCCTGAAAAGAAGAAGCGAATAGAGAGTCTTGCCGAGGAGATCGACCACATAGACCGATTCCTTCTTCAACAACCCTACGAAGATTACGATTTTCTTCCCCTCTCTTTCGGCGATAATCTAAATCCCGATATCGACATCAAAACTGACTTTGCCGGGGAAAAGATGCTCATCGTTTCGCCTTTCATCGACAAGACCCCCACCCGATTTGTTAATGGAGCGGAAGAGGCATGCCCAGTGAAGTGGATGACCGACTTCCGCGAATCCTCTCCCAAAGTGCTGATTACCCGCTACGACAGTCTCACCCCCGAAATTCTTCGACTTTTCAACAGAGATAATCGCGAAGTGTGGGTCTTGAATCAAGTCGCCGAGCAAAACGATGTGCAACCCATTGCCCTTCATGCAAAGATGTATTTTTCCTGGGCGCCAAAATCTTTCAGAGATGGCATTTATTATTGGCTTGGGTCGGCTAATGCCACTCACACAGGTTTTTACCGAAACAGCGAGTTCATGCTCCGGCTTTCAATGAGACTTGGACACGGCAGATTTGAGGATTTCAAAAAAGAATTTTGCAATGAAAAGAAGTCGCTATGTGAACGCATTACCTCCCTACCCGATTTCGAGCCTGCTACACAAGACCGAAGTCTGGAGATTCAAGTCAAATCCCACCTTCTGAAAAAGGGAAACCTGTTGGCATCGGTCAAGCTTTCCGAAGGAAGTTATGAAATAACTGTTAAGGCTTTAACCCTCAAAACCCTTGACGCCAGAATATTTTTCTCCCCGCTTCAAGCCCCGAATATTGAAGCGGAATTGAATCGAGATACCCACCGGTGCGAGATGATGGTGCCGAGACCGGAGCTGCTATCGGAGTTTTACATTGTAAAAATCATGCCCAATGACGAGAACCGAGACCCACTAAAATATGTAATCAAGATTAACACCCGTGGCATCCCTGCTGATCGCGACGACTGCATATTCCGCTCTTGGATCCGCACTCCTGACGAGTTTCTTAATTACATCGAAATGATGATATCAGACACCCCGGCACAGATGCTCCTCAATATGTTAGATAGAGAATCGAAAAGGGAATCCTGCACCCAATCTTCGCGCTTTACGGCTAACCGTCCGATCTACGAATCCCTTTTGCGTTTGGCGGCCACAGACCCTGACAGTCTGACCGACATCCAAGACTTCGCATCAAAATTTGGCGAGACGGTTGTGCCTGATTCGTTCAAGAAAATTTTTTCACAATTCAAACCCTTCAAGCCCAAACGTCGCAAATAATGTCAGTTTTTGATTTCCAAGAAGCCACTGCCGACCGTATTGCCTCAATCTTTCGTGCAGCCACAGTCGGCGTTGACAATCAAGAGATAAAGAACGGAGGCCAACGCCGTGTGCTCCTTGCAGATGAGGTGGGATTAGGTAAGACTCATGTAGCCAAGGCTGTGATCGATCGAGTCAGAAATATGCGTGAGTTGGTCAACGATGACATGTTTCGCGTGGTATATGTCTGCTCCAACATGTCAATTGCTCACCAAAACATCTCCAAACTCGAAATCCCTAATATGGCCGATGTTGGTGAAAGCCGATTATCGATGCAGCACCTCACTATCCGAGAGCTCGAAGCAACCATTGAACCCAAGGCCGGAAAAACGATGGGAGAGATCATCATTCCGCTCACGCCCTCCACTTCCTTTTCGCTGAAAGGCAATGCTACCGGCAACGTCTACGAGCGCGCTCTCATTTTCGAAATTCTTCGTCGAGTGTGCGATTTTGGCGAGCAACTGCAAGCGTTGAAGCTATTCTTTCAAGAACCTGTAAAATCTGAGCACTGGGCATATGAGACTGCAAAGTACAGCAAGCGCATCTCTACACTTGGGACAGCGTATCTTGATGATGTTAAAACGTTTCTAAATTCCAATGTTAGTTTTGGACTCATCATTTCCCGACTCCGCAGCTTCCTGTCCACCGGAAGCCAAGACCAACACGAGAAGAAACAAATTATCAACACCTTGCGTCGTGTTTTTGCCGATTTAAGCCTTTCGATGCTTGAACCGGACTTGATCATTATGGACGAATTTCAACGCTTCAGTTCGCTAATCGACCTAAGTGAGGATTCTGAGCAAAGCGCCATCGTAAGGAAATTCTTTGACCGCAAGGATGGACAAGAGCCCATGATACTTCTGCTTTCAGCCACTCCCTATAAGCCTTTCTCCCCGACCGAAGATAGCGAAGATAGCGATAGAGACGAGCATTACAAAGATTTCAACCGATTGATGCAGTTTCTCTTTGCCGGAGGGAAGGAATTTAAGGAGGCCTGGCGTGATTATTCCGCCAATCTCATGAAAATCAAAGATTTGCCCTTTGAAGTTGTTTTGACTTCGAAGATAAAGGCGGAGGAGAAGATGTATGAGGCAATTTGTCGCACCGAGCGCCTTAGTCAAGGGTTATTATCGGCCTCCCGTGCAGCTGAAATTGCAATAGACACATCCGATATTTCGTCTTATTGCGAAATGGATCGCATCGCTCGCGCATGCTCTGAGGCTTACGAGAGAAGAGGACGCACACGTTCAGAGAAATTTCACGTACCGATTGAGTATGTGAAATCTTGTCCTTATTTACTCTCGTTCATGGATAGCTACGAGCTGAAAAAGCACCTCACGGCCGCTTACTTAGAGTTTCCCTCAGAGCTTCCAACTCCCGGACGGGAAGTACTGCTGCGTCAGAAAGATCTTGCACGATTCTCCCGCATTCCTTTCCGCAATGCTCGCCTTACCCAACTTGTTGAATCTGTCCTCCCAAAAAATTCCGGTGCTGAATTCCTTCTTTGGATTCCGGCCTCTATGCCATACTACACGACATCGGCCGATAATCCTTTTTTCAAAAACCGTGACTATACAAAAACTCTCGTGTTTTCGGCTTGGGAGATGGTGCCTCGTATGGTGTCGACTTTAGTGACATATGAAGCTGAACGCGCAATTTTTGGCAAGAAGGGCAAAAGAAGATTCCGCAGTCAAAGACTGAAAGAAGTAGCCCAGAAAATCATCAAATTCCCTTCGTACTTTCTTGCTTCACTTTATAATTCACAACCCCATTTCTGCGATTCGCTCTCAAATATCAAGGCTGAGATTTCTGCAAAGATTTCACCTCGTATCGAAGGATTGCCGGTAACTCCACGCGCTAATTACGAAAAGATTCTCGAATTGCTTCGGTGGCTTGACGGCGAGTCAGTGTTGCCTCCTGACTCCATTCCTGCCAACGCCCTTGACCTGCTCACCGACATGGCTATCGCATCTCCCGGAGTTTGCTTGCTCCGTATACTTATCGACCGAGAGGATGCAAAAAAGGAGGCACAAGAAGCAGCTGATGGGGTTGTGTCGCTCTTTAATCGTTCTATCGCTAATAGCATCATAGATCGCCTGCAGCAAAAGCGCCACGGCGAGGAGACCTATCTTGACGGGGTAATGGATTATTGTGCCGCAGGAAATCTCCAAGCCGTGCTTGATGAATTTTACCATCTGTGTGATTCCCCGGAAGATTTTTTGGACCGGATGCAGCATGTCTTTATAGAAGACTCACAATTATACATCGACACTGACTGCTCGTTCGGAAAGCAGGAAGGTAAGAAAACTTCGATGGCGGTGTCATTTGCCCTCCCGTTTGCCAAAATTAAAAACACCTCAGACGACAAAACGGCCAAGCGCAGCAATAACGTGCGCCTATCGTTTCAGTCGCCCTTTTATCCGTTTGTTTTGGCAAGCACTTCAGTGGGTCAGGAGGGTTTGGATTTCCACTGGTACTGCCGACGCGTTGTGCACTGGAACCTTCCTTCTAACCCTCAAGACATCGAGCAGCGTGAGGGTCGCATCAACCGCTATAAATGTCTTGCCATCCGGCGCAATTTATCTAAGATTTTTCCCGCTGAGTTTGGCTGGGAAGCTCTTTTCGCAAAGGCAACAGAAACTGTCAGAAAATCTTTCTCGGAAAAATATTCTGATATCGTGCCCTCTTGGTGTCTGCCTTCAGAATGGATTGCAGAGCACCGGGAGAAGTTGGAATGGATCGAACGCGTGGTGCCGATGTATCCCCTCAGCCGTGATGTCACATTATATGAGAAGGTAAAAGAGACCCTTTCACTATATCGCTTCACCCTTGGCCAGCCTCGTCAGGAAGAGATGATTTCTGTGCTTGCATCCTTGGGGTTGGAGCCTGACGAGCTCAAAAAACTGCTTTTTGATCTCTCTCCAATTTCACGGAGGGTCAAAGAATCTTGAGGGCGATGGCAGCGCATGCTTCTGCGTCGGCTAAGGCATGGTGGTGACGCGACAGATCATAGCCGCAGGCTGCGGCAACCACCTCGAGGTTGTGGCTTGGCAGCCGCAACTTGCGCTTGGAGGCAGCCAGAGTGCAAAAGAAGGGATAGTCCGGGTAATCCATGCCATAGACCTCAAACACGGCCTTCAGGCAGCTTTGGTCGAACGGTCGGTTATGAGCCACAAGAGGCAGTCCCTTAATCTTATCCTCGATCTGAGCCCACACCTTCGGGAAGCAGGGCTGGCCATCGGTGTCCCGGCGTGTAAGGCCGTGCACGCGTGTGGTCCAGAAGGTGTAATAGTTGGGCTCGGGCTCGATAAGACTGTAAAATTTATCCACAACCTTTCCGCCGCGGACAATCACTACGCCAACGCTGCAAACGCTTGACCTGCAATTATTTGCCGTCTCAAAATCTATTGCCGCAAAATCCTGCATCTCTTTTTTCTACAAAGTTACGCTTTTTCTGATATCCTCTCAAAGAATTTCGGATTTTTTTCATATCTTTGCGACATATTAAAAACAATCCTTTAGTCTACAAGAATTTGATTTTTAATACTCCTACAATATGAATATTGAACAGGTAAGAGAAAGGTGCTTGGCACTGCCGAGAGTTACGGAAGACATGCCCTTCGGGCCGGATATAGTGACGTTTCGCGTGGGCGGTAAGATTTTTTGCTGCTTGCCCCTGACAAGCGGTGCTTTGGTGCAACTGAAATGGAATCCTGAGGAATTTGACGAGGCGCTTGCCACACACGTTTATCTGCGTCAAGCTTGGCATTGGCACAAGCGCCATATGATCGAGTTTGATTTCAACGACTACCCTATTCCGGATGCAGAAGTCGAGGACCTGATCGTAAGGTCTTACAATTATGTAGTGAGCCGCTTAACAAAGAAACTCCGAACATCACTTGATTTATGAAAACAATTTTTATCTCAGGCGCGGCCACCGGTATTGGCAGGGCTTGCATCGATAAATTCCTGGCAGAAGGATGGTGCGTGGCAGTAATGGATCTCTGCGAAGTCACCGGCTCCTTTCCTGCAGACCGCTTTCTTTTCTCGCTCGGCGATGTGCGCAACAGGGAGGCGGTGCAGATAGCTGTCGCGCTGGCTGTTGAGCGTTTTGGTGGTTTAGATGCCGTATTTTCTAACGCCGGAATCCACCAAAGCAACTCGCTCCTTACCGTCACGGATGAGGAGCTATCCCGGATAATCGATATCAATATTTTAGGCACAGTCAACGTGCTTCGCGCTGCCGCACCTGAGCTGATACGTCGAGGAGGAGGTTCGGTGGTGATTAATTGCTCTGATCAGTGGTATGTGGGTAAGGCCAATAATTTTGCGTACGGACTCACAAAGGGTGCCCTGGGACAAATCACCCGCAGCCTGAGTGTAGAGCTGGCTCCGCATAAGGTGCGAGTAAATGCAATTTGCCCCGGCACTATTGACACTCCGATACTTGATCGTGCCCTGTCACGCGCATCCGAGCGCACCGGCATCCCAGTGGAGCAGCTCAGAGAGGAGGAGAACTCGCTCTTCCCCTTAGGCCGCATCGGCAGGACGGATGAAGTGGCAAATTTAGTATTCTTTCTTGCCTCAGATGCCTCCTCTTTCTGCACAGGTGGCCACTACCTCATCGACGGCGGCCTCACTGCCTCACGGTAAGAATATCTGAGGGAGGAAGATGCTGAGATAATTGCGCCAGTTGCGCCACTCGTGGCCACCGGCGCTTTCGTGGTAGATGTAGGGGTATAAGTTGCGATCAAGCAGAGCGCGAAAAGCCTTGTTTTCTTCGTATAGGAAATCGTTTTCGCCAATGCCGATCCAATATAATTTCGGGGATGCGACAAACTGCTTTGCGAGCTTTTCGTCTTGATTCTCATACACCTGTGAGCGGCCGTTACCACGGGGATACGTGGCTGCGGAGAAGAGACCGACATAATCAAAGAGGTCCGGATATTGCATGGAAATGCGTTGAGAGTGCAGTCCGCCCATCGAGAGGCCGGCTATGGCACGGTGGGCCTTGTCCGGGAGGGTGCGATATGTGGAATCGATGTAGCTGACGATTTCCGGGAATGCGGCTTCAAAGGTCCCGTCCATGGTGTGAGGAAGGTTAGTGGTGGGCTGACGGAAACCCCAGGATGTTTCGCCGGGGGCGCCATCCATGCCGGCATTGCCGTTGGGCATTACCACAATCATCGGGCGGGCTTTGCCTTGGGCGATGAGATTATCGAGGATTTGTGTGGCACGTCCGAGTTCCGACCAGGCATTCTCATCTCCACCGCTACCATGCAGCAGGTAAAGCACCGGATAGCGCTCGCCTGAGGTTTCGTAACCGGCCGGGGTGTAGACGGTGAGACGTCGAGAGGTGTCGAGCGAAGGGGAGGAGTACCATGTCTTGCTTACCGTGCCATGAGGTACGTCGGCAACCTTATACAGATCCGACGCCTGTCCGTTGATGAGGAAGATATTGAAGAGAGAAGCGATGTCGCGGAGCACAAAGGCATTGGAGGGGTCGTTGATTTTCACGCCATCGACCACAAAATTATAGCTGTATAGCTCGGGTGACAGAGGTGTGGTAGTGAATTGCCACAGGCCGGTTGAGTCGGCCGTCATCACTCCGTCTGTGGCTTCGGCGATGCAATCGCCTACGACTTTCACCTCCCCGGCTTTCGGGGCGCGGAGGCGGAAGGTGACAGTATTGTCCGGATTGATTTGGGGCGAAACTGCAGGGGCATGGCTCGACAGTGATTGCTGGCCCATTCCGGCCAGGGCTGCCCAGGTAAAGATCAAGGTAAAAAATATACGTTTCATAGATATGAGTTATTCAGGCTTTCAAATCGGATAAATTTGAAAACCTGAAAGTTATCGTTAAATCGTTTAGATACTACGCTTTTTTTAGATAAAAGGAGCGATGAAGGCGGCTACGTCGGTGTCGCCAAATAAGTCGGCATATGTGAGCCATACAAAGAGGAGGATGATCAAGACAATAGCGCCGATGGCCACCCAGAGCGAAGTGCGATTTTTATTTTTTTTGTCTGCGTCTGACATAATGTGGATGAATTTTAGGGGTTGATGAATTTACTTTTTCTCTATAACGCCTGAATCCTTCAAAAAGTTGCCTTACACTGCAATTTTTTATCAAAGGAATGAAATTTTTACTCTATTTTTGGATGGAAACGAGAAAAAACACCCTTACACATTTTATTTATTGGGTCGATGAAGTATGCGGTTAGCCATAAGGCGAAAATTTCTTTGGATTATGGAGGATTTTTTGTATTTTTGCAGGGTAATTTGCTTTGCAATATGAAAACCGGAAATTTGATTCGTTTTATATGCTTCTTCATCGCCTGGCTTTTGCTGGCGGTGTGGATGCTGCGCCTTACTGAAAAGATCACACTTTTGACGATCTTTTGGATCATTGCTTCGGGCATCATTATCCTTGTTCCCCTCTATAAAAAGTATACTAAACAGCCTTGACCCCTCAAGATACAACCTCAACATACCCCCTGCTCAGCCAAATTGACTCGCCTGCTGATTTGCGCCGCCTTCCTGTGGAAAGGCTCAAAGATGTGTGCGCAGACATCCGTCGCAAGCTCATCGACACCTTGAGCGAGCACCCCGGCCATTTCGCCTCCAGTATGGGCGCCGTGGAGCTGACGGTGGCATTGCATTATGTCTTCAACACGCCCTATGACCGCCTGGTCTGGGACGTGGGTCACCAAGCCTACGGACACAAACTCCTCACCGGACGTCGCGATCAATTCCACACCAACCGCACCTTCGGAGGACTGAGCGGATTCCCTAACCCCGCTGAAAGCGAGTACGACACCTTCTCGGCCGGCCACGCATCCAATTCCATCTCTGCAGCCTTGGGCATGGCGGTGGCATCACAACTTAAAGGCGAGAACCCAAGGCGCAACGTAGTGGCCGTGATCGGCGACGCATCGATCAGTGGCGGCTTGGCTTTTGAAGGCCTGAACAACGCAGCCAACACCCCCAACAACCTCCTTATCGTCCTCAATGACAACGATATGGCTATTGACGACAACGTGGGGTCACTGAATTCCTATCTGGCGCATATCACCACCTCCAAGCCCTACAACGATCTGCGCTACAAGATCTACAAACTCATGCGTGGCCTCCACTTGGTGAGCGACAGCGGGCGCGGACGCATCATGCGATTCAACAATTCTCTGAAATCTCTCTTAACCGACCAGCAAAACATCTTTGAGGGTCTGAATATCAGATACTTCGGGCCATTTGACGGTCATGATGTTGAGACTCTTGTCAAGGTGCTCAACGACATCAAAGACATCGAGGGCCCTCGCATCCTGCACCTGCGCACCGTAAAGGGCAAAGGTTACGCTCCGGCCGAGCAGAATCCCACTCCGTGGCATGCCCCGGGGAAATTTGACCCCTCTACCGGCCATCGAGCAGAGGAAGACGCCCCCACTGAGGGCGTGCCTCTGAAATATCAAGATGTGTTTGGCCACACTTTACTGGAGCTTGCCAAGAAAGACCCCAGAATCGTGGCAATTACAGCGGCCATGGCTTCCGGCACCGGCGTAAGCATAATGCAGAAGGAGATACCGGAGCGCACCTTTGACGTGGGCATTTCGGAGGGTCACGCCGTCACTTTTGCAGGCGGTCTGGCCAAAGACGGAATGCTGCCGGTTGTGGCCATATATTCGTCATTTTTGCAAAGAGCCTACGACAATATCATCAACGACGTGGCCCTTCAGAAACTTCCTGTTACCTTTTGCATTGACCGTGCCGGTATCGTCGGCGAGGACGGTGCCACTCACCACGGCGCTCTTGACCTGAGCTATCTGCGAGCTGTGCCCAATCTCATCGTCAGCGCTCCCGCTGATGAGCAGACACTGCGCAACCTGATGCTCACCGCCACCGGTGGCGACCACGGCCCCTTCGCCATTCGTTACCCCCGCGGCAAGGGTCACAACGCCGAATGGCAGACTCCTATGCACGCCCTTCCCGTGGGCCGCGGACGGCAGCTGAAAGAAGGAGAGGACGTTGTGGTGCTTTCAATAGGCACGATTGCCCATGAAGTGGCCAAAGCTATCGAAAAAGCCGCATCCGAGGGCGTAGATGCCGCTCATTACGATATGATCTTCCTCAAGCCAATCGACACTGACATTCTCCACAAGGCTGCACGCACCGGAAAGCCCATTATCACAGTTGAGGACGGCACCATCAACGGCGGTTTAGGTTCGGCAGTAGCGGAATTCCTTGCCGAGCATGGTTACCGCAACCCCCTCCACCGCATGGGGCTTCCTGACCGGTTTGTGACGCAGGGCACTGTGCCTCAACTTCTTGACCTTTGCGCCCTTGACAGCGAGGCCATTTATAAAGAAATCCTCAAAGCATCTTCTGAACAATGAAAATCGTGATAGCAGGCGCCGGTGAGGTGGGTTCGCACCTGGCAATGATGCTCTCTTTCGAGGATCAGGACATTACCGTGGTCGACACCAACGCCAAACACCTCGGCGAGCTCAACGACAAATACAATCTCCGCACAGTAGAAGGTAATCCCACGATGTTTACATCCCTACGTGATGCCGGAGCTGACAAATGTGACCTTTTCATCGCCGTTATGCCCACCGAGACCAACAACATCGTGGCCTGCTCAATGGCCAAGAGCCTTGGGGCCAAACGCACTGTGGCGCGTATCGAAAATTACGGTTTCATGGAGGAGCAAAACACCGACTTTGTGCGCCGCATGGGGGTGGATCGTCTGATTTATCCCGAATATCTCGCCGCAGTCGAGATCCGTACGGCACTGCACACCACTTGGGCCAGGAATTGGTTTGAAATTCTTGGCGGTGAGATTATCGTAGTAGGTGTAAAATTGCGCGACGATGCTCCAATCGTGGGGATGCAGCTAAAGGATTTCGCATCCACCAATCATCAGTTTCACGTCTCCGCCATCAAGCGCGGCCACGACACCATTATCCCCGGCGGTGGAGATTTCCTCCTTGCCGGAGATATAATATATGTGACCTTCCGTCCCGAACACTCCGAAGAGCTCATCAACCTTTGCGGAAAACGCAATCACGAGATTCGCAATGTGATGATCATGGGCGGCTCGAAAATTGCAGTGCGCTTGATTGCCATGTGTGGCGACGAGTTTGACTTTAACATCGTAGAGAAAGACATCGATCAATGTCGACGGCTCACAATGAAATGCCCCGACGCTGAAATATTCCACGGCGATGCTCGCGACCCCGATGTGATGCACGAGGCGGGAATCGACAGAGCCGACGCTTTTATCGCTTTGAGTTCAAGCTCTGAATCCAATATCCTGGCGTGTCTCACAGCCAAAGAGAGCGGAGTGAAGAAATCAATTGCCGAAGTTGAGGATTTGCAGTTTGTGGCTCAAGCAGAGGGGCTGAACATCGGCAAAATCATCAACAAGAAACTCTTGGCCTCAAGCGCCATCTTCCAGATTCTGCTCGATAGCGACGCATCCACGTCAAAATGTCTTGCCTTAACCGATGCCGAAGTGGCTGAGCTGGAGGTGAAACCCGGCTCGAAAATCACCAAATCGGCAGTTAAGGACCTTGGGCTTTCGCGCGACATGACCCTTGCAGGTCTCGTGCGTGATGGTAAAGGCGAGCTTGTTAACGGCAACACCCATTTCCTGCCCGGCGACCATGTTGTGGTCTTCTGTCTGGCGGGTTCTCTCCATAAAATCGAAAAACTTTTCAACTGATGCAACGACGCCTTTATCATCATTTCAATTGGCGCATGCTAATGCGTGTGGTGGGTTGGCTGCTGATGATCGAGTCGGGATTCATGCTTGTGCCCTCGATTGTCGGATTAGCTTATGGCGAGCACGACTGGCTGGTTTTTACCCTGACTATGTTGTTTACTTTCGGTTGTGGAGCTTTTCTCTCACGATATATTCAACCCGAATCCACGAAAATGGGAAGGCGTGAAGGCTTTGTGCTCACAGCTCTGGTTTGGGTCGTCTTCTCCTTGTTTGGCATGATTCCCTTCATATTTTGCTCTGTGCCGCAGACTGTGTCAGTAGCCTACTTTGAGGCTATGAACGGCTTCACCACCACAGGCTCTTCTGCCCTTGTGGGCATTGACTCGCTGAGCCATGCCGTGACCATCTGGCTGGCCATGATGCAATGGGTCGGAGGCTTGGGAATCATTCTTTTCACACTTGCGGTGCTTCCGATGCTAAATTCCGCCGGCGGCATGCAGATGTTCAACGCCGAAGTCACCGGTATCACCCACGACAAGCTGCGGCCGCGAATCTCCCAGACCGCCATCGCTCTATGGAAGCTATATGCAATCCTGACATTTGCATGCGCAGGGCTTCTGGCGCTCGGGCCTATGAACATTTTTGAATCGATTTGCCACGCCTTCGGCACTCTTTCTACCGGCGGCTTCACCACATCCGCTGCCGGGATTGACACTTGGCACTCGCCATATACAAAAATCATAATGACTGTGTTCATGACCCTCGGTGGCATCAATTTCATCTTGATTTTCAGACTGATTGAAGGGAAATTCAGTCTTGTGTGGCAAAACAACACGCTGCGCCTTTACCTCGCTCTCATTGCGGTTTGTACTGTGATTTTCTCGCTGAGCTCATGGCTCCAGGCCGGAGTTGACGATGCCGAAGGCCTGACGCTGAATCCCCTTTTCAGGGTTGTTTCTACTGTCACCACGGCGGGCTACACAGTCGGCTCTACGACAAGCTACGGCGCTCTTGCTTGCTGCCTGATGATACCGTTGATATTTTTTGGAGGGTGTGCAGGTTCGACCTCAGGAGGTGCTAAACTTGACCGCGGAATCGTCATGGGCAAATTTGCAGCTAACGAAACCCGCCGAGCCCTCCAGCCCAACAGCATCCTCGCTGTCAAAGCCGGAAACACGGTCTTATCCATTGAAGTTGTGCAAAAGACCCTTGCCTTCCTCATCATTTTTGCTGCAGTAATTTTAGTCGGTGGATTAGCACTTTCAGCAATGGGAATTCCTATGGCCGATGCTCTTGCCACTTCGCTTTCTGCCACCACTAACGTTGGCTACAACGCCTCCACCTTAGGTCTAACATCGGCTATGACCTCAATCCCCGCTCCCGGGTTGTGGGTGCTGTCGCTGTTGATGCTCATAGGCAGGTTAGAGGTGTTTACGATAATCGTATTGTTAGTGCCACAATTCTGGCGCCGATAGAGTGCAATATTTCACCATCAAATTTCGTTTACAAAAATAAGGCAACCTATAGCTGAATTCGCCTCAAAAGAAACCTGAAATGAAATTAGACGCAGATATGAATCTGACCAAAATACTCCTTTCCCTTTGTCTTGCAGCTTTGCTTAGTGCTTGTGGCGGTGCGAAATTGAGCACTGCCGATGAGCAAATGGCGCGCGGAGAATATTTCGACGCCTCAAAGACCTATCGCAAAGTCTACAATAAACTTTCCAAACCAAGCGAGCGCCCATTGCGCAGTGAGGTGGCTTATAAACTTGCCGAATGCCATTCACGTCTGTATCAACACTCACGAGCCTCTGCTGCATACCAGAACGCCATAAGATATGGCTATCCTGACTCTACGGTCTACCTTAAACTTGCGCGTGAGCAGCACGCCGAGGGTAAATATGCCCTTGCAGCCGCTAATTACGAGACCTATCTGAACTGGAAGCCCGACGACGTTCTTGCCCGAGAGCTTCTTTCCGGTGCTCGCTCAGCTGCGGCGAAGCAGAAAACCCGCTATGTAGTCAAAAATTTTAAGTTGGCTAATTCTCCGCGCTCAGATTATGCCCCGCAGTTTGCAGGTAAGGACCTTGATATTCTGTATTTCACCTCGACGAGCGAGAAAAACACCGGCACCCACCGTAGCGAGATTACCGGCATGAAAAAAGGCGATATCTGGATGATGAAGAAGGATGAACGCGGACAATGGCAGCGACCCGAACCCGTGGAGGGCGAGCTGAACACTGAATTTGACGAAGGAGTGATTTCCTTCTCGCCCGATGGGCAGACGATGTATCTGACACGAGCCCTACGATCGGCAACCGGCAACACAGGAGTGGAAATCTACACCTCACAACGCAACGATGCCAAATGGAGCGCTCCGCAGAAATTCGAGGTGACCGGCGACACCCTTTCATCCTATGGACATCCGGCCGTGTCGCCCTCAGGCAAGTATCTCTACTTTGTGGCTGATTTTCCCGGCGGTGCAGGAGGGAAAGATATTTGGCGTATCAACCTCACCGAGCGTGCCGGCAGCCTTGAAAACTTAGGCGAATGGATCAACACACCTGGCGATGAGATGTTCCCGTATATGCGCACCGATTCTGTGATGTATTTTTCTTCCAACGGCCGAGGCGGATTCGGTGGTCTTGATATTTATCGTGCCGAGCAGATGCCCTCAGGAGGTTGGAATGTAACGAATATGGGCAAGCCGGTCAACTCTGCTGCTGATGATTTCGGAATCACCTTTGGAGCCGGAGAGAGCGGTTATTTCTCCTCCAACCGCAATGACGTGCGCGGATATGATCACATTTATTCCTTCGAGCTCCCTGACCTGAAAATCAACATCTCAGGCTGGGTCGTTGACCGCGACGAGGAGCCAGTGCGTGGAGCGGTGATCCGCATCGTAGGCGATGACGGCAGCAACCAAAAGCAAGTGGCCAGAGACGACGGCTCATTCAGTTTCCCTCTCCAACGCGGGGTGAAATATGTGATGCTTGCCGGTGCCCGCGGATATCTGAATAGTCGGCAGGAATTTGTGAGTGACACCACGGAGGTGGATGCCGAGTATGGCATCGACTTCACTCTTGCCTCTATAAACAAGCCCGTGGTGGTGGAAAACATCTTTTACGATTTTGACCGTGCAACCCTCCGCCCTGAATCAACTCAGGCTCTCGATGAACTTGTACAGGTGCTCGCCGACAATCCTAACGTAACTATTGAGATGGCCTCGCACACCGACCGCAAAGGTTCGGATGAATATAATATCAACCTCTCATCGCGACGTGCCCGTGCCGTTATCGACTATCTGATCGCTCACGGAATAGCACCTGACCGTTTGCAAAGTCAAGGCTACGGCGAGTCTCGTCCGAAAACCATAACCAAGAAGCTCGCGCGTCAGTATCCTCAGTTTGAAGAAGGACAGGTGCTGACTGAGGAATTCATCCTCACTCTCAGCCCCGAGGACCAGGACGCAGCAGACCAAATTAACCGTCGCACAGAATTTCAAGTGCTGAGCATCGATTATCAAATGTACTGATACCCCACCTCATGCAATTCCGCACAGAAATAGACCTCCATAGATGCGCGCCTGAAATGGCCATCACCCACGCCGACTCAATCGTCATGATTGGCTCTTGCTTTACAGACAATATTGGCAAGCAGTTGGAGATGGACGGCTTTGAGGTGGTGCATAATCCTATGGGGCCGCTGTTCAATCCCGCTTCAATTTTCAATTGTCTGCGTAGGGCAAGCAATGAGGAGAGATACAAAGCAGCAGATTTTGTAAAAGATGCCGCAGGGGTGTATCATTGTCTGGATTTTGCTTCAAAATATCAAAGCAAAGACCCGGAGAAACTGGCCGAAGCTGTCAATTATGACCTTTCAGATCTTGCTAAAGCCTGCAACGAGGCCACGGTAGCAATTATCACTTTAGGGTCAGCCCACACATTTATATATAAGCCAACGTGGAAGATTGTAGGCAACTGCCACAAATTGCCTGCAACAGCCTTTGAACCTTCCATGCTTGTCTTTTCGCAAATTGGGCACTATCTTGCCGGCATCGCCTCGGCCTTCCCTAAAGCAAGGATGATAGTCTTCACTGTAAGCCCCGTTCGCCATCTGGCTTACGGTCTTCACGGCAACAATATCGGAAAAGCCCACCTCCTCCTTGCTGTAGAGGAGATATTGAAAATGGACAACCGTGCTGAATATTTTCCGGCTTTTGAAATCCTTCACGATGATCTGCGCGACTATCGCTTTTACGCCTCAGACCTCAAGCATCCCTCTGAAATGGCGATTGATTACATCTACGAGCAATTCGGACGGAGGTATTTTTACCCTGACACAATCAGAAAGGCAAAAGAAGCGCGAAGTAAATCGAAACTTGCCGCTCACCGACCTATCATTCGCGACAGGGAAGAATGAGCCACTACTCCACGTTTTAACTCTATAATTCCAACTCAGTTTTGATTCTACCACTACATACAATATTCTCTCTGCTCAGCCCCGGTGCCGTGCTTATTGGTCCACGAGGCGGTGCGGATGAAATTTCTCAACTCCTATGCGACAGCAGGGAGCTCAACGAAGCCGAAGGCACGTTGTTTTTTGCTCTCCGCACCGCGGCGGCCGATGGCCACAAGTTCATCCCCGAGCTCTTCAGCCGTGGTGTCAGGAATTTTGTTGTGGAAAAAGATTTTGAAATCCCGTTAGAATGCAAGGACGCAGATTTTATCCTTGTTACATCGCCGAGGGATGCTCTGCAGGAAATTGCAAAAGGTGTAAGGTCTATGCTGCCTGACCTTATCAGCGTGGGCATCACAGGCAGTCGAGGCAAAACGCAAATCAAGGAGATGATCTATGGCGCACTTGCCGGAATGTTCTCCACCGTTCGCTCTCCTCGGAGCTATAATTCGCAAATCGGAGTGCCGTTATCGATATGGCACCTTACTACAGAGACTCAGATAGGCATCTTTGAGGCCGGAATCTCAAAACCCGGCGAGATGGCAGCCCTGGAAGAAATGATTAAGCCAACCGTGGGCGTCTTCACATCCCTGACCGATGAGCACGGCGAGAATTTCACTTCGCTTAATGAAAAAGCTATTGAAAAGGCCCAACTGTTTACCTCGGCAAAAGTAATTTTTTACCCTGAGGGGAATAAGATTATCCTCAACGCATTAAAAGCCGTGAATCCGGAGGCGCGACTCGTTGAAGTGCGTCCTAACAGTCAGAATATGGCTTTAAGGGTAATAGGAGAAGTGGCAAGGATGGCCGGCACAGAGATTCCGGAATGGGTCATGAAGCCGGAAGTGGTTTCAACCCGAATCGATGTGCTTCCAGCACTGAACGATTGCCTTCTGATTTTTGACAGCTTCACCCACGACCTGCAGTCGCTTGCCGAGGCGCTCAATTTCATGCAAAAACGATCTACAGCCTCGCGCACCTCCACAGTGATTATGTCGCCCTTTGAGCTTGCCGATGGTAAAGCGTACAATGAAGTGGCACGGCTGCTCAAAAGCAAGAACGTAAAACGTCTGATTTTGGTCGGGGATATCAACACCGAGTATAGTGAGATTTTGCGAGAAAGTGTCGACGTGTTTCAGACTGCCCAAGACAGCGAAGATTTTGTCAGACGATTCTCTATTTCTGATTTTGATTCAGAATTGATTCTGATTAAGGGCACCCACTCCCGTGGGTTTGAGCTTATTTCCTCTCATCTCGAAGCTCCTCGCCACGACACGATAATGGAGGTCAACCTCAACGCTCTTGTGGATAATTACAATTTCTTCAAGTCACAGCTCCCCTCTTCAGTCGGACTAATCACAATGGTCAAGGCCGACGCTTACGGATTAGGAGCCTTGGAAGTGAGCAAGACAATGCAAGCCCAAGGTGCAGCTATGCTTGCCGTGGCCGTGGTTGATGAAGGTGTGGCTCTCCGTCAGGCCGGAATCACGATGCCCATCGTGGTGATGAACCCCATCGGCACGAACTTCAAAGCCCTCTTTGACTACAAGCTCGAGCCTTCAGTGTTCTCAATGCGCGAGCTTGAGACGCTGCTCCGCTATGCCGAGCTTTACGGTGTGAAGGATTACCCTGTCCACATCAAATTTGACACCGGTATGCACCGCTTGGGATTCACGCTCGATGAGTTGGAGTATCTGGGACAAATGTTCAGATTTCAGCATCAGCTGCGTCCGGCATCTATTTTTTCGCACCTTGCCACTGCCGACTGTCTTGATAAAGACACATACACAGAAGATCAAATTGAACTCTTTAACCGCGGAGCCGATCTTCTGGCCGCCTCCCTGCCCCACCCTATTAAGCGACACCTGCTCAACACCGCCGGCATCATCCGCTACAGCGATGTGCCTTCTGATTATGCCCGTCTTGGCATCGGGCTTTATGGTCTCTCTCCATTGCCTGCGGAAATTGACCTGCCATTGCACAACGTCGCCTCCCTCTCCTCTACAATTATCTCAGTGCGTGAATGGCCTGAAGGCACTGCAATCGGCTACGGGCGAAAAGGTGTAACGAAATCCCGGGCTGTGATAGCCACGATTCCAATCGGATATGCCGACGGTATAGACCGCCGACTCGGAAATGGTCGTGCTACCTTTAGAGTAAATGGTGTTGCCTGCCCGACGGTAGGAAATATCTGTATGGATCTGTGCATGATTGATGTCACTCATGCCAATGCTGAAGTTGGCGATAAGGTTGTGATTTTTGACTCCCGTGACGATATTTTGAGTCTGGCCGAGACTTTGGAAACGATTCCTTACGAGATTCTCACCTCCATCTCGCCAAGGGTTAAACGTATGTATTTCAGAGAATAAACTATGCAGTACCGCTCACTGACCACAACCCTCAATGGCGTCAGCCTTCGCGATGCATTGCTCTCTACAGGGGCAAAAGACGGCAGCGTGCTCATGCCGGAGACTCTGACCTCGCTTCCTCGCGCTTTTATCAACAATTGCTCTGAGATGCGTGCCGGAGAGATTGCATATGTAGTTGACAATCTGCTTTTTGGTAGCGATATACCCTCTTCTCGGATTAAGGATATAGTGGATACAGCTCTTTCGTTTCCTCTCCCCGTGGTAAAGGTTGATGACAATATTTTTGCCCTTGAACTCTTCCACGGCCCCACAATGACCATCAAAGACATTCCGGCCCGCTTCCTCGCTCCCATGCTCAAAGCCTTAGGGGTAACGGAGTTGAACCTCGTAATCGCCACGACCGGCAACAACGGCGCCGCCGTTGCCAACGCTATCCAGAATGTTGAGGGCTTTAATGCTTATGTCCTATTTCCGAAAGGCACATCGCGGAGCATCGTAGCGCGATTCACCGGCAAGGCGAGCAACGTTCGAGCCATAGAAGTTGACGGCTCCATTGATGATTGCCGGCGATTGGCTCGCGCTGTGCAGAATGACCCGATGCTGAATGAAAAATTCTTAGTATCAACGGCCGGTACGCTTAATTTGGGACAGATCCTCACCACAGTTTTCCTTTATGTCTACGCTTTTGCCCGCGTCTGGGATATGACACAGAGCAAACCAAACGTGCAGTTTGCCATTCCTTCGGCAAATTGCGCTGCCATCACCTCGGCTCTGATGGCCAGAAAGATGTCCCTGCCCATGCTCCCACCGGTGGCTGCAATTGCTGCTGAGCGGCCCACGTCGGCTTATGCTTTGGAGGTATCTGCCGCTCCAACGAATCTTGAACGGCTTACGGCTCTCGGAGGAGATGAAATCTTTGAGGAAATAACCAACTCTGAGATTGCAGAGACAATTAACGAAGTCCACGCTCTGAGTGGATACACCTTCGACCCTCACGGTGCAGCTGCTTATGCTGCTCTGAAGCGAAATCTTCCCGCCGGAGCCACAGGAGTGGTACTTGCTACAGCTCATCCTGCTCTGTCAATCGACAATATGACGCAGATTACAGGCCGTGCCATCGAACTTCCTCTCTCCCTCACACGTTTTATGGGTATACAACCTGAAACCTTGAAAATTCCGCCAACGCTTGCTGCCTTCCGGCGCATTTTGGCAAAAAAATAAACATAATTAAATCAAACTATTATGGCAAAGAAACGTAACCTTAAGAAATTCGTTCAGAACCTCGGTGAAAACGTGGTTGTGAACGTTCTGCCCCACGCCATGCACGCAGGCATCATCACCGAAGAGCGTGCCCATGAACTCATCCAGGAAATCTCCGTAGCAGAAGCCCATACCCTGTCGCGCTTGAGCGTGTCGTTTGACAAACGCATGCGCGAATTCGGCAGCAAAACCGAATTCCATAAAGCTAAATCCGCATATTTCAAGCAAGTATGCTCTCAGGCCTACACCGACTTTGTTGGCAAAATCCAATCCATCCTCTCTGAGGTCAACAAAGCCAAAAAGGACTAATTTCTCCTCATCCCTAACCTCCACACTCTTCAATCATGATGAATTTTGCCGGTTGGATATTGCGCATTGCGGGCTGGAAGGTAGACATCACCGCCCCACAGCCCGATAAATGCCTCATTTGCGTTGCTCCGCATACGAGCAACTGGGATTTTATTCTCGGCAAATTGGCCTATGCATCCGTGGGCCGGCCGGCGGGATTCCTTATGAAAGACTCATGGTTTTTCTGGCCCTTAGGGCCTGTTTTCCGCGCAATGGGGGGCATCCCCGTGCCTCGAAAGGGAAAGAAAAAAGGGAGTCTCGTGGAGGCTATCGTGGAGAAGTTTCGCACTTCGGAGAAGTTGGCCATTGCCATCACTCCTGAAGGCACTCGTTCGCGTACAAGCAAGTGGCACACCGGTTTTCTGCAAATAGCCGTACAAGCCGGTGTGCCATGCTTGCTGGGCGTGATTGATGCTGCGAGCAAGACCGTTATCGTGCGCGACACATTTGTGCCTTCGTGCAATATCGATGACGACATGCGCTTCATTAAATCTTATTATAAACCTTACACCGGCATCATTCCGGAAAATTTCACCACTGATGACCTGTGACCCCCTCTCATTGGCTGTAATCAGCCTCGACATAGCTTACAGCGACAAAGAGGCCAACCTTGCAGCCGCCTCTCGCGCAATCAGAGACTTGAAGGGGGTGCAAGTAGCCGTGCTTCCGGAACTTTTTACCACGGCTTTCATCTCTGATGAAGCAGCCACATGGGCTCTGGCCGAAACTAACGACGGAGTCACGGTTTCCACACTCAAGGACCTCTCTGCGGAAACCGGGATTGCTTTGTGTGGCAGCTTTATAGCCATAGACGAGACCCGCGAAAAAGTGTACAATCGGTGCTTCTTCATTACTCCTGACCGAGGGCTCACCACTTACAATAAGCGACACCTTTTCGTGCTCGGAAAGGAGGCGGAAATCTACACTCCCGGCGAGGAGCGCCCACCAGTGGTAGAATATCTTGGATGGAATATCGCACTGGCCGTGTGCTACGATTTGCGATTCCCGTGTTGGCTGCGTAATGGCGTGGTGGACAACTCTCCGGCTTACGACGTAATGCTCCTTCCGGCAAATTGGCCCGATGTGCGCGCCTATGCTTGGCATCATCTGTTAATTGCACGAGCCATCGAAAATGAGGCATACATGGTAGGAGCTAATCGTTCAGGAGAAGACATGCATGGTACATATCAAGACCTATCGGAAATCGTTGATTACAAAGGAAAACCCTTGGCCACATCCGCTCCCGCAGACGATCAAACCGGCAACGTAATCATCGCCTCGCTTTCACTCTCTAAACTCAACCTTTACCGCAAAACATTCCCCGCCTGGAAATCGGCTGACTAAGAAGCGAGAAAGAAATATTCTGAGGGTGAAGACATTCTAAACCTTTGGAGTGATATTTTTAATCGTAGCTATTTTTGATGATTTGCAATTTATTGCGTATATTTGCGCAAATAAATCAACATAATATTCGGCCATGGAACTTGCTTTTTGCCCTCCCCTCTATCATGCACTTGCTGCATGCTCTAAAACACTGATTATTTGCCTCACTGTTGTGGTTTGTTTCGCTATTGCTAAATCGTTAGTCATCAAAGCATTGAAAAACAAATCGACTACTGATGAGCATGATGGGAATAAGGATCAACCACAGGAAAATGAAGCAGTCCTTACAAATCTTGCCGAGCAGCGCCTTAAAGCACGCTATGAAGCCGCATGGAAATTCGTGAACATGTGCTGGATGGTGCAGCATCCTCAGCCTTTCAAAGATGATAAGGGTAATTATGTCGCACCTGAACCCCGTGAGCCCCTGACGAAAGAGGACGAAGAGAGATACCGGGAAGCCTGGGCGTGTGTCAGAGAATACCTGAACTACAAGAACACCGCCAGCAAATGAAGTTGCCTCGAATTTTTAGCGGTTGGGGGTTACTGATTTCAGCCGTTTTGCTTGTGGCCTTGATCTCGGCGACAGGCAGTTTCGGTATGGGGTTGGCGGTGGTTCTGCTTGCATGCGCAGGTGTTACGCTACTTTACAGTATAGTAGTGCAACTTAAAGATGCTATAATAAAACCCGAACATAGACTCTACACAAAAGACTTCTCGCTTAAGTTCTTAGCCACTGTAATGGGATTTTTCCTCGTTACCGGAGCGGCGCTTTACATGTATGTCTTCTATATCATTCACAGCGATAGTCTTAGCAAAGTCAACGTTGACCACGAGGTGCAGTTTTCCAACGTGGAGTATCTGCTGCGTGCATTTATTTCATCGCTTGACCTCTTCATGCTCGATGTTGACAGTAATATTCTGGACAGGCTCGATTCTCAAACTTTGCTCAAAGGTTGCATCTCTGTGCAAGCTGTATTGTCGTTTGCATGCACTGTGGCGATGTTAGCCTCATTGGTCTATTCCCGCATAAATGCTTATTACAAGCTGAACTATCTCACCAAAATCAACGACAAGCGTAACCACCTATACCTCTTTTTCGGAGACAATCAACCCTCCGAGCTCCTAATAAAAGACATCCTAAAACACGACCCCAAGGCCTTGACCATAATCATCGATGAGGCCAATGTAAAGGAAGAGGACAATGATGAATGGAACGGTATTGTGGGCCTTGTGGTGCATAATCATAAGATTTTCAAGACTGCTGAAAAAATGGGCGTGCACGTAGCAATTGCCGGTCAGCAGCTAAAGGATGTGGATGCGGAGATTGCAAACCGTCCGGATTTTGACGCGTTTGGATATCTTGGTTTGGGAAATATTAAGAAATTTATCCAAAAACTTTTGAAGACCGCATCCCCCGAGCTTCACATCTTCTTTATGTCTGAAAATGAAGAGGACAACATCAGCAATATCCTCACCCTTGCCAAAGATCGCACTATCATTTCTGCAGCAAAGGAGGGTAAACTCTCACCGAAGATATATTGCCACGCCCGATACAATGGTCCCCATCGTGTGCTCGAAGACATAGCTCTAAAGAAAAATCTTACAATCAAAATCGTTGACTCATCTCACATAGCTGTGGAGATGCTTAAGCTCGATCCCGAAAGCCACCCGATCAACGTGGTCCGAACCTCTACTGACAATCTCGGTACTGTTTGCACCGCGTTCAAATCCCTTATAATCGGTTTTGGCGAGGTGGGAAGCGATGCATTCAGATTCCTATACGAGTTTGGCGCTTTTCCTGACAGCAGTGACCCTAACCGGCGAAGCCCGTTCAGCTGCACAATCGTTGATAATAATCTTGACGAAATAAAGGGCAGCCTGATTTCCGCCATGCCCGCGATTTTCCACTATGATCAAGATCGCCGGGAATTCGTGACTGAGTCAATTACATTCAAAAATATTGACCTTGGGAGCGAAGAGTTTTACTCTTCTGTTCTCCTCAAGGAAGATTTCCTTAAAGAGGTCAATTATATAGTTATTTCGATTTCGAGCAACGAAGAGGCAATCGCACTTGCAGGGAAGATTTTCACGCTCATTCGTCGCTGTCGGGAAGATGTGTCTGATTTGAGAATATTTGTGCGATGCACAGACGACAGTAAGGCCGAACGCATCCAGAAAATAGCCGACCACTACAATTTTGGCTACGGCAAGGGCGAGGAAAATGTGCCCGTGATTCGCATTTTCGGTCAGCCTGCGATCACCTATACCTACGACCTCGTTGTCAGCGACAGCCTCATTGAGGCCGGAAAGGTCTTCCACGCAAAATATCAGCAATTCGCCTCAGAAAATGAGAGCTGGGATGCACGCCATAAAAAACTCACGCTCACCCCAACCCCCGACATTGACAAATTGCGAAAACTCCGCCGGCAGGAATCGCAAGACCGCGCTAATGCCCTGCATGCAGCCACTAAAATCATTATTCTTGAGAGGGCAATGCAAGCGCTTGCAGTAAAAGAAGGGACGACAGTGGATTGGGCAACCTTCTTGCTTAGATATTTCAACCCCGACGGCTCTGCAAACGTTACCGGAGCGCGCGACTGCATCCGTTATCCCGGTCTTTCCATACCTGAAAATGAAATCATCCTTCATCTTGCCATGCTCGAGCACCTGCGATGGAACGCTGCTCATGAATTGATGGGCTACGTATTTAATGATAAAAGCGACTGTTGCGACGAGCGCTCGATGCGCCACAATTGCCTGTGTCCGTGGAGCCTTCTCGACGAGCAGAGTGAAAAGGTGACCGGTTGGCCTTGCGATTATAAGAAATATGATTTCTGCGTGGTCGACACCACCATTTCCCTTCATAAATCCGACCTCTTGACTCAGAAAACCGAAAATATTTGAGATTATGGCAATGTTTGATTTCTTCATCAGTCGCTCTTCAAAAGATGATTTGCCCTTGGTGTTTTGTGAAGAGCTCGAAAAACGAGGCGTGAAGTGTTGGATTGCTCCGCGCAACATTCCTCCCGGTATGCCATATTCATCGGCCATAATGGAAGGCATCACTAACAGCCATAACTTTCTGCTCTTTGTTTCGCGGAATTCAGTAGTATCAAAAGATGTCTTGAATGAAGTTGAGAACGTCTACCGGACGAATAAGCTGATAGTGCCCGTCTTCATTGAGAACATACCGATGAGCCAAGATTTAGCCTACTATCTGAATCGTGTGCAATGGATCGACACTTTCAACGGCATAGATGACGCAATCAAGCGACTGTTTGAAATCAAAGCTGTCAAGTTTGAGAGCATTGACAAAGATAAGTTTGAATATTATAACACGCGCTCGGAGTCTTCCCTTTTGGCTTCTCCTCGATTGAATCGCGAGCAATTCTTCAACTTAATCCACCCGGCCCCTCAAGATGTGCCATATGACGAAGATGAAGAAGAAACTTCCGGATTCATTATGCCTGTAACGCATATTTTAGATCGTAGCGGACAGGAGTGTATGCTACGTGGAAAGATTGAAGAAGGGGAAATCAAGACAGGTGACATGGTCAGCGTTGTTTCCGGTGAAGATTATTTTCAGACTAAAGTCCAACGGGTAGAAGACTCCGGAGGAAGTGCTCGCCCCTGTCACAAAGGCGAGGACTGCGGAGTAGTGCTTGAATGCATAAAGTCGAAAAAAGACATCAGAAAGGATGCTGTAGTTATTAAAAACAAGCAGGTTTCCATAACTAAAAACGTTGAAGTTTGGGCCTATATTTACTCCCAAGAAGAAGGTGTGCCGGAAGTTAACCTTACTGTTGGAGCCTCTCTAAGGCTAAGGAGCAGAGCGTCTTCTGTACCTTGCACGATAGAAAGCATGTCGCAAAACTATGCCAAAAACGGCAACGTTGTGGCCATGAAATTGAAGCTAAAAAAGAGCTTGTTTCTTCAGGAACGCGACGTCGTAATGTTATTAGAGCCTACTACTGCTATGTTTCAAGCGCCCAAAATCCTCGCCCCTGCGATTGTAACCAAATTAAGTTGAAAT
>CAZNRK010000008.1:0-51904 GCA_964575435.1 uncultured Bacteroides sp. | reverse complement strand
TGGTCGCCGCTCTGGTTGTAGACGTGGTTGTTCACGGCCACGAAATCGCGGGTCTTGGAGGCATCGCCGTCGCCGGCGTTGAAGAGGCAGCCGGTGGTGCCGGTCGGGCACACGTATTTCCAGATATTACCCTCGACCTTGGTCATTGCCACGCCGGGCCAGGTGGATTCCTCGCCGCCCCAGTAGTGGATGTAGGGAGTGGCCCAGTTAGCGGTGGAGTTGTCCCAGTAGATGGTCACACCTTCGGGGTCGGGAGTGGGGTTGGGATTAGGATTGGGGTTGGGGTTGTCGCCTGTTTTGGTCACGGTCACGGTCATGGCATCAAAGTCGGCCACTACGGTGTAGGAGCCGGGAGCCACGCCCCAGGAGTAGGCGCTGGAAGCGTCAACGCCGGCAGCAAAGAGCTGCATCGGAGCGGGAGTGCCGGGGGTCAGAGGAGCGTCTTTTGAGGTGGCGCCGTAGCGGTCAGAGCCGTTGATCACGCCGTCCCATTCGTCAGAGGAGCCTGTGGTGCCCAGAGCGGTCACGAAGGTGAAGAAAGCGTTGGTTTCGCCCGTGGCGGCTGCGAGCTCTACATTGTTGGCGGTGAACTTATTTCCGGATTTGGTCATGCTCACGCCCACATTGGTCTGCCAGGAGCCTTGAGTGAGGTTGCCCATCAGATAGAGCTGATCGGGAGTGCTGGGATCGGGATTGGGATCGGGATTGGGGTTGGGATTAGGATTGGGAGAAACGCCAACTTTTGTCCATACGCAGTAGTTATTGCCCGAGGCCTTGATGTCGGAGTCGGAATATCCGGCGGGGCTGTCCATGGCGCTGCCGATTTTCACTACGGCTTTGCCCTTTGAGCCTTCGATTTCGGCCATGTAGCAGTTCTGGGTGGCTTTGAGCACGGTCACTTTCGAGCAGTTGTGGATGCCCACAGCCTTGCGGATTTCGATAAGTTTCTGAATCTGTGACTTATAGGCCTTGTAGTGGGGGAGGAAGACGCAGGGGGTGCCGGGAGAGAAGAGCAGGAATGCGTTGCCGGCCACCACGTCGCCCTTGAATTTGTTGTAATCCTCGCGATAGGTGTCGTGGTTGTCAAGGAAGGTCACGGCCAGCTGAGCGTAGCCGAAGTGGATCATGCCGGCGGGCTGATCGGTGGTGCCGTTGGCTTTCCACACCAGCTCCGACATGTTGTTGTTGCCAAAAGCCTTGTTTGCTTGGAATTTGAAGGGGAAGTCAAAAGCAGCGCTCTCTTTACCGGTGCCTTCGATCCAGTTTTTCACCAGGTCATAGTTGCCGTCCATGTATTCGCCCACGGAGAAGCGCACGCCGTTGGCCTGATTGTACATTTTGGTGTACTGCGGGCCGTAGCCTTTCACAAAGTCGTAGCGCACGCCGGCGTAGCCGTAGTCGGTGAGCAGGCATTTGATGTAGTCCTTGCAGTTTTCCTGCACGTTGGCGTTGGTGTGGTCAAGGTCGCGGGCGCCATTCCAGCCCTCGCCGGTGTCGTAGTTGCCGGTGGGAGTGGCCTGGCCGCTTTGATTCTTCACCTCATCGTCTTTGCAGATGCCTTCCGGACCGATTTTGTAGGTCTTGCCGTTCCAGCTCTCCTGGGGGAAGTTGGTCCAGTTGCTCACACCTGAGCGGTGGTTGATGATGACGTCGGCGATGATGCCGGTGCCGCGGTCTTTGTAGGCCTTGATCATCGAGCGCAGCTGAGCCTCGGTGCCAAAGCTGGAATTGTGGTTGGTGAACCAGTAGACGGGGTGGTAGCCCATTGTGGGCGCGCCCTCAGCCTTAGCCGAGTTGGGCACCCAGATAAGGTCAAAATACTTGGAGTACTCGTCGGCATTAGCCTCGAGAGCGGTCCATTTCGAGTCGGAGTATGAATCCCAGTAGAAACCCTGGAGCATCACACCCTCGTAGTTGGCAGGCCAGCCGATAGCTTTTGCGCTAACGCCCGCACAGAGCAGGATAACGGCAGCCAACAAGAAGCGATAGATTTGTTTCATGTTAGATTTTGTAAGTATTGATATTTAGAATTATAGGCAAGAAATAAAAGCAAAAATTGGCTAAAACGAGTAAAAATCATCACCTCATCTTTCCAAAGCGCTATTTGGCCGCAAAGTTAACAATAATTTCCTACACTTACAAATTTTATTTTCAACCCGAGTTCCATCAAAGAATAGGTATCATTTTGCTGATGTCAGCAAAACGATACGACATGATTTAAATGTGAAACAATCATTCCTAACCCACACAAAAAAAGCTGCTCGCATCCCTGCGTGCAGCCTTGTCCAATATTACCAATAATTCAATCAAAAATGTTCGTTAGAAGGGCCTGCCTCCTCCCGGTGGTGGACCCATCGGCCTTCCGCCTCCGGGGGGCGGCCCGCCGGGACCGTCAAACTTCGGACGGTTGCGGTCGGTGGGCGTTTTCCCTGACCCGAAGGTGTTAAACTTATATGAGAAGGAAACCATGAAGTAGCGCGACAGGGAGTTGGTCCATGTATCGTCGATATAGTTGGCCGTGACGTTGCGCGAGATCTGCGACCGCTGGTTCAGAAGGTCGTAAGCCGCAATGGTCACCGTGGCCGAGCGTCCGCGCAGGAATTGATAGGAGAGCGAGGCGTTCCAGAGCCACTGTTTGGTGTCAAATCCGGTGGCGTAGCCGGAGGTGGCGCGATAGTTCAGGTCGGTGGCGATGACAAGCCCGAAGGGCGTGTAGTATTGACCGTAGAACGTGCCTCCATAGGTGTGCACGGTGCGGTTTGCGGCCGTCTGCACGCTGTTGGTCACGTATTGCAGGCTGTAGGTGGGACGCAGCTCCAGCGAGAGGTTATCGGGCCGGAAGGCCAGGCCGGGCGAGAGATTGAGGTTGAGGTTGGAGGAGTTGTTGCGAAGGTCGTTGTTGAAGCCCACCGAGTGGCTGTAGCCCACCATCAGGTGGTTGGTGAAGGAGAACGACCGATTGCGCAGGGGCAGGGAGATGAGGTTCATGGCGTTGAGGTTCCAGACGCCGTTGACGTTCTCGTAGGTGGTGGTGCGTCCGCCGGTCAGGGGGTCAAACGATGTGCGGGAGATGATAGAATTCTGGGTCACCCGCGCCATAAGCATGGCCATGATCGACCTCTGGGCCTGAGAGTTGAAGTCCTGAAAGCGCACATTGACGTTGTGGGTGAACGTAGGGTCAAGGTCGGGATTACCCACGATGATGTTCAGAGGGTCGCTCATATCGGCCACGGGCTGCAGCTGCGTCATGGAAGGCTGCGAGGAGCGGCCCTGATAGCGCACGTTGAGCGAGCGCGTCTTAGATATCTTCCAGCGATAGCGCATGTAGGGAGCGAAATTCCATACCGAGCGCGAGGGGATGGTCTTGGCATCATCGATGAGGTTGATGGATTTTGACCTTTGCGGCACCAGCGAGAGGCCCACGTTGAGGTTCTGCGTCTTGCTCACGTGCTTATATCCCAGCCTCAGCTCCTGATTCATGTAATCGTTGCGGAAGCGGTTGCTCAAGTCGGAATTAAAGACCAGATCGGTGCCGATGACCGGGTCGGCCGTCGGGCCGTCGGGGTAGCTGACGGGATGGTCGTAGGTGAGCTTGTCGGCATTGTTCCACCGATACGAGAAGGAGTAGGCGCCCTCGATAAAATGGCCGCGCGAGGGAGAGCCCAAAGGCTCGGTCCAGGTCACTCGGGAATTGATGCTGTTGCTCCAGGTGTGGTCGTTGGCGTACTGGTCATAGACGTCGTTGGTGCCATCGAGCAGGAAGAATTTGTTGAAGGAATACGTCTCAGAGCGCTCTCGCACGTTGGAGGTCTGATAGTTAAGCATCACCGAAAGGCTGCGGCCGGGACGCGAGCGGAAAGAATGGCTGAAGATCAACCGCCCGCCAAACTCAAAGGAATGGCCCGATGAGGATGCCGTATTCTCCGAGCGGCTCACCAGGGTGCGCGCCGCGTCGCCGGCACGGGTGGCGGAGGTGCTCCATGAGGTGGCGTCGTTATAGTTCAGCGACACGTTGGGGCGGAATTCCAGGGTGTTGAAAGAGTCGGGCTTCCACTGCAGCCGGAAGTCGGCGCGCACGTTGTGGCCTTTGTCCCGGGCCAGGCTCTCGGAGTTGAGATATGAGGTGGAATCGGCAAAAAGATACTGCCGGTCTTGCCTCTTCTCGGTCCTGCGCGATGAGTTGGAGTACATGATATCACCCCCTACGCGCAATTTCTCGCCGTTGCCCACATTGAAGTTTATGCCGAGCACCCTGGAGGTGTTGATGCCCTGCATCCCGCCGAAGCGGCGGAACCGGCTGCCACCATCGGTAAAGCCCAAGTCGTTGACGTTGTTCAGGCCGCCCAGGATGGTGAATTGGTTGCCGTTGAAGAAGCGATTCACGTTAAACGACGCCTTGTAGCGGCTATCTGTGCCGTAGCCGGCCTCAGCGGTGCCGAACCAGCCGTTTTGCATGTTTTTCTTTACAGTGAGATTGATCACGGTCTCTTCCTCACCGTCGTCCACTCCGGTCAGGCGCGCAAGATCACTCTTGCGGTCCACCACCTGGAGCTTCTCTACCATGTTGACAGGCAGATTCTTAGAGGCCACCTTGGGGTCGTCGCTAAAAAATTCCTTGCCGTCGATGAGGATTTTCGTCACCTCCTTGCCGTTGGCTGTGATTTTGCCCTCGGAGTCAACCTCCACACCGGGCAGTCGCTTCAGCAGGTCCTCGACCACGGCGTTGGGCTGCACCTTATAGCTTTCGGCAGTGAATTCCACGGTGTCTTCCATTACCTTCACGGCCGGGCGCACCCCCACCACAGTGGTCCCCTTCAGCAGGATGGCATCCTCGCTCAGAGTGATGGTGCCAAGGTTGAGGTCGGAATTGCTGACGGTGACGTCCTTATGCACAGGTGCAAAGCCGATATATGAAGATTGCAACACGTATTTTCCCGCCTTGATATCAGGAAGGCGGAAAGCGCCGTTGTCATTGGTGATTGAGCCCTTTACCACAGAGCTGTCGCGAGCAGAAAGCAAGCGCACGGTGGCTCGCACCATAGCCTCGCCCTCGCCGTCGACCACACGGCCCGTGATAGTGTAGGCCATCGCTCCTATGGCAGCAAAAACAAGCAAGAAAGATAAAATCAGAGTCTTTTTCATGACGCAAAGGTATAAAACATCTTTTTTCGTTGCAACCCCTCTCTGACACACCCCCGAATTTCCATGACATAACCCCCCGATTTAACAAAAATTTTCAAATCCCCCACCCCATTCCCTAACCAAATCTCATATGAATGTACGACCACACTCAATAATCCGTTTAATCCGCGAAATCCGTAGTTTTTATACTTAATTCATCGCCCCGATGACCCATGCCCGGGCGACCCTACATCTCTTGTTCTACTGTTCTCCTGTTGAAAAAATCCGTGGAATCAGTAGTTTTACTATCAAATCCTTGAGATGAAAAAAGGATGCCTCGATGAGCATCCTTCTAAAGTTTCAGAAACTATATGCAAGGCCGATGGCCAAAGTTGGAGATTGTCGTTCTTTGTAACCGGTTGCAACCTTCAGACAGGCGATGTCTACTTTTACGCTTGCTGTCAGTTTCCAGAATGAATAGCAGGCCCCTATTCGCCAATCAAACCCATTTCTATTAAATTCCGATGCGTGTTGACTGCGAGCAAAGGCATAAGAATAGCGAGGCCCGGTAAAAAAACCGAGTTTGCCGACTCCAAGCTTGAAATCTTTGCCTATGACTACTGTAAAATCGAACCCCGTTTGATATCCATAAGTTTTATATGG
This sequence comes from uncultured Bacteroides sp., assembly GCA_964575435.1. GTDB lineage: Bacteria > Bacteroidota > Bacteroidia > Bacteroidales > Muribaculaceae > CAG-873. The sequence continues at coordinate 46,120 of CAZNRK010000008.1, read as the reverse complement.
AGGATTATATGGTCCGCCACCGGGAATAATATACTCCCAACCAATTTCCTTAGTGTATTTCTTATAAAACATACCGGCAGAGGGCATCACAAAAATGTTCGCAACAGAGAGTTTATAATTAAGCACCACATCTGTGCCCATATTTTCTCTCATATCTCCTCCCCAGGGAGCAAGCCTGGCATCCAGCTCTACGCTCATCTGCGCTTTTGCTCCAACTATGGCAAAAAGCAGGAAAGACAATGCGAATAAGGCAACTTTTTTCATGAATTATAGGATTTGATTTTCGGCCACAAATATATTACATATATTCCATAAAACAAACATTTTACGAGAATTTTCTGAAATATTTTCACATATTTTCACAGATGATACCAAAAAATAAATCTCAGTTAAATTTAAGATGTTCACACCACAAAAAACCGTGAAATCCGTAGTTTTTTTACATTTAAAAACCTTGTACTACTGTTCTCCTGTTGAAAAAATCCGTTTAATCCGTTTAATCCGTAGTTGATTTCAAGAAATGTGGTCGGCGAGCCGCCAACCACCTCCCGGTCATCAGTGAAATCCGTAGTTTTTTTAACCTTTTTCCTCTCTACCTTGCTTAATTTCACGAATTTTCCCTACCTTTGCATTTACGAATAGCTTTTAAATCTAAATTTCATGCAACAGAAATTCATCAATTGGTTGCGACGCCCTCAAGTATGGGGCTTTTTCGTTTCAATGGCCATTATGGCCGTGATCTCTCTGGCTTTCTTCGCCCCGGATAATTTCGAGGGCTCCACTCTCCGTCAGGCCGACACCCTCCAAGGCGCTGCCAACGGCCACGAGGCTCAAATCTATCAGCAGCTCACAGGCGAAAAGGCCCTCTGGACCGGCTCCCTGTTCTCGGGGATGCCCACCTTCCAGATCTCTCCCACCTACGCCTCCAATTCCCTCTTCTCCTGGCTCAACGACCTCTACGGCCTCTTCCTGCCCTCGCCCAGCAATTTGCTGTATATGATGATGTTTGGCTTCTTCATCATGCTCTATTGCATGAGGGTGCCATGGCCCTATGCTCTGATCGGGGCCGTGGCCTGGGGCTTCTCTTCATATTTCACTATCCTCATCGGCGCAGGCCACATCTGGAAATATCTGGCTCTGACCTTCATTCCCCCCACCATCGGCGGCATGGTCCTGGCCTATCGTGGGCGCTACGTGGCCGGTGCAGCCCTCACGGCTCTTTTTGCCATGCTCCAGCTCAACGCCAACCATCCACAGATGTCTTACTATTTCGCCTTTGTGATGTTTGGCCTGGCCATCGCTTTCCTGATCATCGACATCCGCAAGCGCAACGTCAAATCTTGGCTCCTGGCTTCGGTGGTGGTGCTGGCCGCAGGCGTTCTTGCCATGGGTGCCAACCTCCCAAGTCTCTATAACACATACGAATACGCCAAAGAGACCAAGCGCTCCCAATCCGAGCTCACTCCCCTGCCCTCTGCCTCCGACGCTCCTGCCGAACCTCCCACCGGTGGCCTCCCCAAGGCCGACATCGTGAATTGGAGCTATGGCACCGACGAGCTCTTCACCCTCCTCATCCCCAACGTAAAAGGTGGCGCCACCGCCCTCCCCCAAAAGGGCAAAATGGAATTTCTGGGCCTTGACCGCCTTGACTCAGCTGCCGCTGTCGACGAGGACATTCGCCCCATCCTGGGCTATTTCCCGCAATATTTCAACGACTCCGAGGGCACCAACGGCCCGGTCTACGTGGGCTGCATCATCTTCGCCCTCTTCCTCCTCGGCTGCATCATATGCCGAGGCCCGGTAAAGTGGGCCCTCCTGATTCTCACCATCATTTCCTGCCTGCTGGCACTGGGACGCAATTTCAGTTCGCTTACGGATTTTATGATCTATAACTTCCCGATGTACAGCAAGTTCCGCGCTGTAGAGAGCATCCTTGTGATTGCTGAATTCACCATCCCGCTCCTCGCCGTCATGGCTCTGCTCAAATTCATGCGCCCGGACTTCTTTGATAATGCAGACCCCTCCTCCCCCACGAAAGATGCACGCAAACGCTCTCTCGTATCTCTGGCTGTCGCTTTTGGCCTACCGATGGCTATCTGCCTGATTGCCATGCTGGTTCCTGCTGCCTTCGGCGGTGCCATCACCTCGTCTGACCGCCAGATCCTCTCCCAGGTCATGCAGCAAAGTCCCGACGCCGCCTATCGCCTCCAAAGCGCCGTGGAGAGCCTGCGCTTAGGCATGGTGCGCGCCGATGCCCTCCGCTCGTTCTTCCTCCTGCTCCTGGCCGGAGCCTGCCTGGCTGCCTTCAAGATCAGAAAAGTACCGTCTATGTGGGCCGGCATCATCATCGGCGTTCTGGTCCTGGCTGATCTCTATCCCGTGAGCAAGCGTTACGTCAGCCACGAGAGCTTCGTGCCCAACGATTATTACATGTCAAACTATTATGACCCCTTCGCTCCCGATGCCATCGACCAAGCCATAAGCGCCGACACCACAATGAGTTATCGCGTCATGGACATCCCCGGGTTTGCCCAGGCCTCGCGCTCTTACCACCATAAGATGATCGGTGGATACCACGCGGCCAAACTCAACCGCTACGAAGACCTCATCCAGCGCCGTATGCTCTATGTGCAGCATTACGGCTACCTCCCCGAGCTCCGCTCCGATTCCATCCTTGCCCTTTACTCGCCTGAGGAGCAATCTCTTATCCAAGAGCTCCGGGCCGATTACCGAGTCCTTGACATGCTCAACGCCAAATATATCATCACCGGCGACAAGGATGCCCCCCTGCTCATCAACTCCAACGCCATGGGCAACGCCTGGCTCACAGGTAAAATCACCTACGTCGACACTCCCGATCAAGAAATGGAGGCTCTGGCCACCATTGATCCCGCCCGCGAGTCGGTAGCCGACAAGCGCTTTGCTTCCACCTTGGGCGAGGCTGTGGCCATCGAGCCGGGCGACACTATCATGCTCTCCCACTATTCCCCCAACCGCCTCACCTATCATGTCGACACCCGCCACGGCGGCATCGCAGTATTCTCCGAGGTGTGGTTCCCCTGGGGCTGGAAAGCGGAAATCGACGGCACACAGGCTCCTCTGGGCCGTGTCAACTATGTGCTGCGTGCCCTGCGCCTCCCTCCGGGCAGCCATACAGTCACGATGACGTTCTCTCCTGATTCCATTTGCTACACAGAGACAGTCGCCTATGCCTGCGTCACCATCATCTACCTCCTTGTTCTCTTCGCCCTCTTCGTGGCCTTCATGCGCCACGAATCGGCCACTGACGGCAAAAATGGACTGGCTTAACCGTCTGCGCACATCCTACGGCTTCGGCGTGCACTCGCCCTTCGCCTTCTCCCTTATTACTGACACGCTGCGCCTGCGTGGCCCATATGCCTTTTACGCCTATTCCTCCCTACCCGACCCCACCGCCCGCCTCATATATCGTCTTGCTGCCCGGCTCAATCCGGCCCGGCTCGACGATTTCTCCACGGGCTTCCCTCTCCCTCCCTACGTCCCTGCAAAATCCTCCTCCCTGCAAGTCCCCACCCCCACCCCTGCTGCTTCCTCCCCCACCCTTTACGTGATTGCCCCCGGCGGCGACATCTCAGCCCTCCCCGAGGCCCTCAGCCCCGGCGATTCGGTTATCCTTATCGATCCTGCCGAGCCGACAATCCAATTGATGGTCAACACCTTAAACAAGTTCGGCCACGGCATGAGCTTCACCGCCCGCCGCAGCCTTTTCTCCTCCCCTTCCGCTCCGCGCCCCTACGCCCTATTCTGCCTCCTTCCTCACCTTCCCCTCCAGCACTTCCACCTCAACACCTGACATCCTACTGACGATTCCGTGCAATTTCACACCAAATCGTCAGCAGAATTATAATTCCAACGGATTTTCAGCAATAAGGAAGTCATAGATGCTTATTGTGGTGATGCCGAAGTTATCACGCATCACTGGCACCTCTTCCCCTGTGATCACGATTTTCTTAAACGAATCTGCCACGTTTCGCAGTGAGGTCGTCTCTTGCTCTACTTTATCATTATCTGCCATCCGATAGGCCGACTGGATATAATATCGCCTGCTACCCTGATTGCAGATAAAGTCGATTTCGTGCTGAGATTGCACATAATTCCCCTCCCTGTTGCGTTTCCTCACAGTTACCACTCCAACATCAACATTAAAACCTCTAATGCGCAATTCATTGTAAATCAGATTCTCCATTAGAAATGACGGTTCCACCTGCCTAAAATTTATGCGAGCATTTCTTAGCCCGAGGTCTGTGAAATAAAATTTATAGGGAGAGTCGATATAGTGGTTACCCTTTACATCATATCGCGCAACCTTTTCGATAAGGAATGATTCGCAGATATCCTCAAGGTATTCAGAAATGGTGGTTCGGCTCACCTTCATTTTCTCAACGGTTTCGAAGATATTTACAAGCCTGTTGGGATTGGTAAGGCATCCTATTGATGATGAGAGGATGTCAAGAAGAGAATTCAACATCTCGAGATTGCGGATTTGGTAGCGCTCGACGATGTCGCGAATATATGTTTCTGTAAACAGGTTCTTAAGATACTCGGATTTATCCTCGACAGTTCTTTCCAAAACCGCCTGTGGCATACCTCCATAAATAAGATACTCGTAAAGAGCACTTTGCCTGCTCCCTTCATAAACGGAATAGAACTCTTTGAAACTCAAAGGATAAACCTTTATTTCTTTACCTCGACCGCGAAAAGTAGTTATTACGTCTTTTGACAGAAATCTGGCGTTGCTGCCTGTGACGTAAACGTCTGCGTTTCTTACTTTCAGGTAGCTGTTAAGCACATCTTCAAATTCGGCCACATTCTGCACCTCGTCAATCATTATGTAGTGCATCCGGTCATCTGTAAGGCGGCTGTCTATATATTCCAAAAGAGCATCGGGAGCCCTTAGTAACCTGTTTCTGCGATCTTCAAGGTCGATATGCACAATGTGGTCACTGTCTACCCCCTGTTCTTTTAGCCATTGAGTGTATAATTCAAACAGTAAGTACGACTTTCCGCACCTGCGCAATCCGGTAACGATTTTTATCAAACCATTATGACGGCTATCAATCAACTTTTGAAGGTAATGCGGACGTTTTATTGTTCTTTCCATGGAGATCTTTTGAAAAATTCATTGTCTACTGACGATTCGGTGCAATTTCACACCAAATCGTCAGTGCAAATATAGCACTTTTGCCGCATTTCAGCAAAAAAATTTCAAATTCGGAAAAATATCCGTAGTTTTAATTCTTCTCAGACCCTTGTTCTACTGTACTCCTGTTGAAAAATTCCGTGAAATCCGTAGTTTGTTTCTACATCACACAAGCCACTTAGCCAACACGTAGCCGCCGCCCACGAGCCAGCAAAACAGCACCCCGGCAAGCAGGAACGGTTTGGCCCCGGCGGCCTTGAATTTGTCAATGCCGGTCTCGGCTCCGAGGGCTGTCATCGCCATCGTAAGCATAAATGTATCAAGCGATTCCACACCGGAGGTGAAGGCCTTCAGCCCCTCGGCCGGAATCTGGGGCATTGCCTGAAGCAGCGAGTTGATGCCTATCACAGCAAGAAATCCAAACGCAAACCACGGCACCGAAATCTTCGATTTCCCGCCGTCCTTGTTCCGTCTCACCTTCCCCAACACAAATCCCATAACCACCAGCACAGGGGCCAGCATCATCACCCTGATCATCTTCGTAATCGTGGCCATATCAGCGATATGCAACGCACCGGTGGGGTCCATGGCGCCTCCGGCTCCCACCACGTGAGCCACCTCGTGGAGCGTGGCACCGGTGTAGACGGCCATCTGCCTGTCGGTCAGGTCAAACACCCCCGTGCGGTAAAGCACCGGGTAGAGAAACATCGAAATCGTGCCGAAAATCACCACTGTCGACACCGCGATCGCTGTCTTCGACGACGTGCACTTCACCACAGGCTCGGCCCCTAACACAGCAGCCGCGCCGCAAATCGAGGCTCCGGTGCCCACCATCAGCGTCGTATCGCTGTCTACCCTGAGCAGCCGTCCGACTATTATCGCCAAGAGCAACGTCCCGCACACGATTATCGTGTCGACCAGCACGGCCGACCCGCCAATCTCAAACACCTGTTGAAACGTCAGCCTGAAGCCGTAGAGAATGATGCCCCAGCGCAGTATCTGCTTGGTACATAGCTTGATACCGGGCACCCACGTCTGTGGCAGGTGCATCCGCAAGGAGTTAGCGTAAATCATACCAAGAGCGATGCCGACGATCAGCGGACTCAGCTGTAGCTCCCGCATCACCCTGAACTCTGCAATATAAAACGCTGCAAACGAAAACAAAGCCATTAACAGCACACCATGCGCCACCGACGCCCGATTCTCCGATAACTTCATAAGAAAATTTATTTTTACATTTAATTATAAGCAAGATAATATACTCCGGCGTTGCTTAGAGCCATAAGCACAAGCAGAATCCAAGCCAATTCGGGCCTCTGGCGGTAGCAAATCCATGCGCACACACCGGAGAGCAACACGTAGGCCGGATACAGCCACACCAGCAGCGTCACCGGACTCTCCGCCACGTCAGCTGCCGAAAGTAGGGTGGGGAAGCCCAGCACCGGCACCATCATCACCACCACAAGCAATTTAAACCACCAGGGAGTCTTTCTTTCTTCCATTTCTCAAATCATTAAAGTCCGACATTCATTGAATCCAAAAAAATTCGTTTAATCCGTGAAATCCGTAGTTTTTTGTTCTCCTGTACTCCTGTTGAAAAAAATCGTGAAATCCGTAGTTTTTGTTCTCCTGTACTCCTGTTGAAAATATCAATTCTTATTTTTTTGTTGCTTATAGGCCTTCACAGTCTCCTTTATCCCTCGCTCAAGCGAAAACTGAGGATTGAATCCGAAATCCCGCACCGCCTCCGACACATCGCATGTCCAGTTTCTTTGCGCCATGATGCGATACTTATCCCGGTTGAGCGTCGAGGCTTTCAACTGCCATGCAGCCCATTTTTCAGCCACCACCGATGCGCAATATACCACCCACATCGGCAATTTCAACGGCAACACCCATTTCCCCCCGAGCTCCCGCGCCACCAGGTCGCGAAATTCCTTTTGCGTATAGCTCCGAGGCTCGGAGATGATGTATTTACGGTGCACGGGTGCCCGCTCAAGAGCGTCAAACATCGCTCCCACCAGGTCCTCTACATATATAAACGTCAGTTTCTGCTCCTTGAACCCCATCCCTACGTCCAAGTGCCCATCTATCATCTTGATCATCATCAGATAGTCCTGCTCGTGAGGCCCGTACACCCCCGTAGGGCGGAAGATAATCCACGGCACCTCGGGATGCGTCTCAAGGAAGGTCTCGGCCTTGATTTTCGATAGCCCGTAGCGTGTGTTAGGGTGGGGGACTGTCGCCGACGTCAAGGGTGCATATCCCTTCTCGTCACCGGGCCCAAGTGCACTTAACGAACTCATGTACAAGAACTTCTCGGGCATCATCCCTTTCTCGATCAGCACTTCCACAAAATCCCTCACATAGCCGAAATTTATACGGTTAAAGTCAAGAAAATTTGCGCATTTTGTGGCTCCGAGGTTCCAGATTATGTAATCCCACTTCCCGGCCGCCGGCGCCCCTTCTGTCAGGGTTTTCGCCACGGCCTCGGGGTCGTCATAGTCAAAAGTCAAAACGTGAAGCCGAGACTCGTCAAGATATCGGCGCGAGGTGCTCTCTCTCACGCCCACCCATGTCTCCAGCCCCCTCTTCAGGGCCTCCCGGGCTATAAATCCTCCGATAAATCCGCCTGCTCCTATAATCAATAAAGTCTTCATATCTAATCAGTTATCAAAAATTCTAATACAGCCGGCCAACTCATCAGCCGGCCTGATTCTCCCTGCAAATTTACAAATAATCCCCCAATTCCCCCTTTATTCTCAAAAATTTTATTCTCCTGTTCTCCCATTGAAAAAATCCAAAAAAATTGTTCTCCTGTTCTCCTGTTGATTGGGTCTATAATTAAATCCGTGAAATCCGTAGTTTTCTACTTGCTCCTTGTTGGGCGCAGCCGGTTTGTCGTAAGGTGTGATTAATTTCCAAAAAGCGCCTTCATATACGTAGCCATCGTCTGCTGCGCAAACTCCCCGGCGTCAAATTTCTTGATATGCCGGTGCCCCAGCTCTACCATTTTATTCCGCCGGTAGCTGTCGCCGATGATTCCCTTCGCAGCATCTACAAAGGCCTCTACGTCGTCGGGATCTACGTATACGGCCCCCTTTCCGCCGGCCTCTTCCAGGCAGCTTCCGGTGGCTGCTATCACGGGCACTCCGCAGGCTAAGGCCTCAACCACGGGGAGCCCGAACCCTTCGTAGCGCGACGGGTAAGCAGCACACTGCGCCATGGCGTAAAGCGCCGGAAGGTCGCCAAACGGCACCCCTTCAAGCCATATCACCCTGTCGCCCAGTCCCTTGGCTGCCACGTATCGCTCCACTTCCTGCCCGTAGCTCCCGGAGCGCCGGCCCACCACCACGAGTTTCACCTCTTTGGGAAGCCCCCGCAGGGCCTTGACTGCAAGTAGCTGATTCTTACGCCCTTGCACAGTCCCCACCATCACAATGTACTGCTCAGGCAGGGCGTATTTCTTCCTCACGGCCTCCTTTGTCTCATGGTCGATGGGTAAGGAAAATACGGGGTCGATACCTTGATATATAACGTCGATTTTCTCGGGCGCGATGCCGAAGTCGTTCACGATGTCGGCCTTGGTGCGCTCGCTGATGGCTATGATCCGCGATGCTGAGCGCATCGACCGTCCGTATTTGAAATCATACATCCTGCGGTCGATCCATGAGTAATCCTGCGGCCACCTCCGCCAGATCACATCGTGCACGGTCACCACCGATGCCAACCCCGACGCTCCGATATTGAGCGGCAATTCGTTGCTGAGCCCGTGGTAAATGGCCACGTCGTCGTCCAGCAGGGTCTGCGTCATCTCCAGGCTGCGCCACAGGGCTCCCATTTTCTGCCAGAATGGGGTGGGGGGGAGGTGAAGATGCACGTTGGGCAATCGTCTGAGTGCCTCTGTCCGGGCATTTTCCACCACCCTCGGGGTGTACAGCTCATAACTGTTTTCGGGATAATACAGGCTCATGGCCTCGATGGCGTAACGGCTATAATTGCCCAGGCCGGTGAAATTGCACATGGCGCGCTTGGCGTCGTAGCCGATGCGCAGGGTGGAGTTATTTTTTGTCATCTCGGGCGAGTCGTTTGAAAAACTGATGTATTGATTTCTCTCTGCGGTAGGCCTTAACTTGCTCTGTGGCAATCTGTTCTGCATCATGCTCGTCGATTCCGGCAGCACGTGCGTAGGCACGGGCCAGGCGCAGGGTTTGCTCCGGGTCAAGGTGTATGGCGCGGAAGTTGCGCATGAGTCGCCGGAGGTCTTTCACATCAAATTCCATGCGGTTGAGGTCGATGTAATAGAAGTGGTACTTTCCCTCCAAGTCTTTGGTGTATAGAATGTTGCCCGGAGAATAGTCTTTATGTAGCACCCCGGCGCGGTGCAGCCTCACCAGGTCGGCCCCCAGGGCCTCGATGAGCTGCTCGTTCCCGGGTATCGTCTCCCAGTCGCGCACGGTGTTAGCGGCCATTTGCAAGCTCACATAGTAGCTTTCCCGCAATCTCCCACCTTCAAATTTCTCGATAAACGCCACGGGTAGGGGCGTCCCGAAGCCCATCTTTAAGAGCCGCTTAGCGTAGAGATATGACCTTCGCGCCTTGCTCATCCGCAGCGTACCGTAGACGTAGGCGTTCACGAAATGTGGCACCCTGAAGGCTTTGATGTTCAGCTCTATATCCCCGACTTTGAGGGTGTAGACCCTGTTTCGGGCCTGATAGATGAGCCGTGCCTTTGGGGGCACGCCGCTGCAGGCTATTTCTCGAATCGCAGGCTCGAGGTGCTGAAACTCGGGCGATATTTCGATGACTTCTTTCATTTCTTATACTTGGGGGAGTGGAGGAAATAGTCGGTGGTTATGATCAAGTCGCTGATATTATATATCTTGCGGGCGTGGTCGAGCTCTTCTTTAGTTAGCTCTACATCGCCAACAGCGGCCATGCCCGGGGTGATGGCATATGGCTTCTTCCCGGGGTCGAGCAGGCTGCGCCCAAGCCCGCGCCAGGGGTAATCAAGGCCGAGGAGGTCGAGTAGGGTGGGGTACATATCCACCTGTCCCAGCACGCCGTCGTACCGCATTTCCACTGGCGAGTTGAGCACCAGGAAGGGCGTGAATTGCTCGCTCGAGAGCCATTGGGCCACGTCTTTGTCCTTCACAAACTCGGCCCTGTCGGCGCCGATGCCTTCGTGATCGCCGGTGATCACGATCATGGTGTTGGCAAATTTGGGATTGCTCCTCACCGAGTCAACAAACGCCCCAATGGCCCGGTCGGTGTAGTTGGCCACTTGCATGTAGTTGCGCAACCTTTCGGGGATGCGGTCGCTGAAGGTGAGCGCTTTCAGGTTGTCGGGGATGATAAACGGGGTATGGCCGGAGTATGTAACGAGTTGTATCAGAGCTGCTTCACCGTCCTTCCACACTTCTTCGCCGGCGAGCTTCTGATAACCCTGGCGCAGGAACGAGTCGTCGCCGAGGCGGTGGCGCGGTCCGGTCTTTACGTCGTTGACCCAAGCGGGCTTGTCGAGCAATACATCGTAGCCGAAGTCTTGGGCCACGATTCCGGCGTTCCATACCGTGCGCTTGTCCACGGTAAACGACCCCGTAACGGCCCCCTCGCCCCGGTTCTCCTTAAATGCCTTGTCCAGAGTGTGATAGGTGTGGTGGGGGAAGCGGTGAGAATAGCTGCCGTAGGCCACAGGAAGCAGGCCGGTGTGTAAAATCAGTTGCGCGTCGATCGATCGAGCACCTTTCACCTGGCTCTGCATATATGGGGCGTAAAACACACTGTCTTCCCCCACAAGGCGGTTAAGGTTGGGTGTGATCTCCTGACCCTCGACATTGGCCCCGATGAGCCAGCTTTCGAAGCTCTCGGCAAGAATTATTATGCAGTTTTTGCGTGGATTGATAGAGTAGGGGATGCTGTCCGGTGCGGGCTTCTGTGCGATCCACTCGCTCACCTGCGCCTCTACCTCCGGGGTGTATTCAGCACTTCCGGCCAGTGGTTCATAGAGTAGGGCACCGGGGATGGTATAGACGGCTGCACCGCACGTGGGCCCGTCGTAGAGCAGGTCTTCGTAGGCGTTTTTAAATCCGCCGTACCATGCCAGATACAAGGCTAAAATCACTGCCGGCACCACCACTCCGGCTCCAAGCCAGAGTGCCAACCGCTTCACGGCGCCCCGCAGCGCATCGCGTACGTTAGTCTTCCACCATACTATTATCAGCAGGAGAGTCGATAGTGGAAACACCGCATCGGTCCACCTCAGCGATTCCCACACACTTGCCTGAAAATCAGCCAGATTGCCTGCCAAAAGATAGCTGGATGAGGGAATAATCGTATAATATGTGCGGAAGTACATCAGATTGCACACCAACCACACGTCCACGGCCAGGCACACTGCAACCGCCCACCATTTCCTCTTTATTGCAAGTACGGGAAAGGCCAACAGGCAGCACAATAGCAGTTTATTTGTATACCCGATGGGGAATTGAAACCCGCGGAACGTGGTCCCGAGCGCCCAAATCAGGTCAAAAAACAAAAATTTAAAATACAGCACTCCCACGAGCCAAAGCAAAATGGCTTTTGCGCTCAGAGGTTTGATTTCAAATATTTTCATTTTCGGATCAATTTTTGAAATGTTGATTTGAAGTAGTCGGCGTACTCGTCTACTTTATAGTTCTCTCGAATGTTTTCTACGGCAGCATGACTCATTTTATGGCGCAATTCGGGATCCGCCTTCAGTCGGAGCACAGTCTCTGCTATGGCCCGTGCGTCTCCCGGGGGTACAAGTAGCCCGGTCGCTCCGTTGATTATAAGGTCTCTTGCTCCGGGGATATCTGATACGATGCACGGCACCCCGCACGCCTGCGCTTCTCTCACCACTCTGGGCGAGGCATCGCGCGTCGACGACAACACAAACACATCAGCCTGCGGCAAATACCGCACAGCATCCGCTCGATTGCCCACAAACGTCACGTTTTCAGGTGCTTCTGCCATGTCTGCCGGTTCAGCATCGCCAACCACCGTAAGGTGCACAGCCTCATTTTTCATTAGTTTCATAGCCTCCAGGAGGTGGCGCAGGCCCTTGTGCGGACGCCCTTTTGAAATGCCGATATACACTAAATTAAACCTATCCTCCGGGTATCTCACGGGGTCAGCCATAGCATCTGCCACCCAGGCCACGTCGTAAGGTTTTGTCTTAGTGCTCAGCTTTCGAGAAGGTATATATTTAGATAGATATTCCTGAATATCAGACGTTTCGCACACGATATGATCTACCCCGGGATTCAGCAACGCCATATAGTAGGTAGGGTCCAGAGGCCTCACTCTTGCCTGTGTACCGCGATAACCTACAACCTTCACCCCCATTCCAATCGAGGCAAACAATGCGGTTGACAGCGCGGAAGTGCTCACTGCAAAAATAGCGTCAAAATACCCGGATTTCAGTATCCGCCTCACATCGCGAATTGCTGCAAGGGTAAACTTCGACTTAATTGCATTCATCGGCACAAACTCAACGGCACCGAGCGCCTTTCCATGCTCAGCCTCCGGCCCCGCCATAACAATTTTAAAATCATCATCTCTGCTCAATGCCGCCAACATCTGTGCCAGCACTAAATCGCAATCATGAGATAAAACCAAAATCTTCATATTTAACAAAACTTTAAATGTATCACACTCCAAAATTTTTCTAATCTTAATATTCTCAATCTTTAAAATCTGGCAAGTCTATTTTTATTAAAAACTCAAGGTCTATAAAAGAGCCGCGGAGTGATCTAATTGTTGTTAACCTCGTGCGATAGTGCGGGGGAAAATGTCCTACCCTCATCAAACGAACCCCGGAGGGGCGATGTCGTGGTTGCTGTTCTCAAAATCTTTGTTCTCCTGTACTCCAGATAAAATCCGTGAAATCAGCAATTTTTTATTCTTAATATTAGTACTCCGAAAAAAATCCGTTTAATTCGTTTAATTCGTTTAATCCGTTGTTTTCGTTCTTACAATTAGTCCTTCAGGAATAATCCGTGAAATCCGTGGTTTTTGTTCTTTAAATTTGTACTCCAGTACTCCTTTTAATAAATTCGTGAAATCCGTGAAATCCGTAGTTTTTTCTTCAGTTGTGGCGGCCGGGCCGTCCGCCACCTCCCAGTCACGTGAAATCCGTAGTTTTTTAGTTCTTAAAAAATAGTACTCCTGTACTCCTTTTAATCAATTCGTGAAATTCGTGAAATCGTAGTTTTTTTCTCCAGTTTTGGCGGCGGGGCCGTCCGCCACCTCCCAGTCACGTGAAATCTGTAGTTTTCGTTCTTTAAATTAGTACTCCTGTACTCCTGTTAATAAATTCGTGAAATCCGTGAAATCCGTAGTTTTTTCTTCAGTTGTGGCAGCCGGGCCGTCCGCCACCTCCCGGTCACGTGAAATCCGTAGTTTTTTGTTCTCAACTCTGTCCTCCTGTTCTCCTGTTAAAAAATTTCAACTCTGTCTTTCTGTTTTCTGCAAAGATAAGAATTTTTCCGCGTTTTCTTTTCAAAAATTCCCGGTAATTGCTCGTACGTCCCAAATTTTTCAATTCTCAGAGCCTCAAATTTTCCGTAATCACCCAAATATCAATTTCTTAACCCGTTTTTCCACCGCTCTGTTTTTTCTCGAAATAGAAAATTTTCACCACCAAACCCCTACATTCAAAATTTTTTGTTATATTTGCAAGTATTTTGCCTTACTGCGGGTCTGTCGCATCGCCAGCCGGGCAAACAAAGTTTCTAATTTCACCTCGCATGAGAAATAATATCACTTGGAACGCAATCAACGTCGACCTCCCCGCTCTCGATTACACCGCTTTGCAAGCCTGGATCGTCAGTGTGGCAGCAGCTCATGACCGCATTGTGGGCGACTTGGCCTATATTTTCTGCGACGACGATAAAATCATTGAGGTGAACCGTCAATATCTCAACCACGACTATTTTACAGACATCATCACCTTTGACTATAGCCGTGGCAAACTCATCAGCGGCGACATGTTCATCTCCATCGACACCGTCAGATCAAACGCCCTCCAAATCGGTGAAAATCCTGACAGAGAGCTTCTTAGAGTGATCATTCACGGCGTTTTACACCTTTGCGGCATCAACGACAAAGGCCCCGGCGAAAGAGAGATAATGGAAGCCCACGAAAACGCCGCACTCAACCTTCTCAATCCCCTTTAATAAGAAATGCGATTCGATTATGATGTAATAGTGGTAGGTGCCGGTCATGCCGGTTGTGAAGCTGCAGCTGCAGCTGCACGACTTGGCACGCGCACACTTCTCATCACCCACGACCTCGACAAGGTGGCACAAATGAGCTGTAACCCCGCTGTTGGTGGCATTGCTAAAGGTCAGATTGTCAGAGAGATAGATGCACTCGGGGGATATATGGGTATAGTGGCTGACGAAACGGCCATCCAGTTCCGGATGCTCAACCGTTCGAAGGGTCCGGCGATGTGGAGTCCGCGCGTACAAAGCGATCGCAACAAATATTCCGCGCTCTGGCGCGAAATTCTGGAGAGCATCCCCAACCTCGACCTCTGGCAAGACGCAGTAGTTGACTTACTCTTCTCTACAACCGGTCCGGATGATTCATTACCCAAGATTGAAGGAGTACTTACGGCCAATGGTGCCCGCTTTACCGCAAAAGCAGTAGTTCTTACCAATGGTACCTTCCTCAACGGTCTGATGCATATCGGTAGGGTACAAATTCCCGGCGGCCGCGTTTCCGAAGCGGCTTCTTATGGACTCACTGAGCGCCTTGTAGCCATGGGTTTTGAGGCCGGACGGATGAAAACCGGTACTCCGGTTCGAATCGATGGTCGCTCTATTGATTTCACCGTCTGCAAGGTGCAACCCGGAGACGACGATTTCCATAAGTTTTCGTACCTGCCCTCCGTGTATCGCACACTCAAGCAGCTCGACTGCTATATTACTTATACCAACCCCCGGACTCATGAGATCCTACGGTCAAGCCTTGACGATTCTCCTTTGTATAATGGACAGATAAAGAGCATTGGTCCGCGCTATTGCCCGAGCATAGAGACAAAGATCGTTACCTTTGCCGATAAAGAAGAGCATCAACTCTTTCTCGAACCTGAGGGAGAAACAACCGTTGAATATTACCTCAACGGCTTCTCATCGTCCCTGCCGATGGATGTGCAAATACGTGCGCTGGAAACTATCCCCGGCCTCGAACATGCTCAGATCTACCGGCCCGGTTATGCTATCGAATACGACTATTTTATCCCCACGCAGCTTCGCCACACCCTCGAAACTAAGCTCGTGAAAGGTCTCTACTTCGCAGGGCAGATCAATGGCACCACCGGCTATGAAGAAGCAGCCGGACAGGGCCTGATTGCCGGCCTCAATGCCGCCCTGGCAGTAAAAGGCGAGGGCGAATTTATCCTTGGTAGAGATCAAGCGTATATTGGAGTGCTCATCGATGACCTTATCACCAAAGGAGTAGATGAGCCATACCGCATGTTCACCTCTCGTGCTGAATATCGCATACTCCTTCGTCAGGACGACGCTGATATGCGACTTACCCCTCTTGGTTATCAAATAGGAAGTGTAACCGAAGAGCGCTATAAATTGATGGAGGAAAAACGCGTGTGGCGCGATCGACTTATTGATTTTGCCGAGCAGACATCAGTTCGTCCTGAAGAGATGAACCCCCTGCTGGAGAAATTAGAATCTGCACCACTACGCCAAGGCGTGAAACTCGTAGACGTGATTCTCCGCCCCGGCATCACTTTCACAGATGTCGCTACCGTATTGCCATCGCTCCAATCGCTCATAGCCGCCTTGCCTCAAGACAGAGCAGACGAGATAATTGAAGCCGCAGAAATTCTGATTAAATACCGCGGCTATATCGAGCGCGAAAAACTTTCTGCCGACAAGATACGCCGACTCTCCGATATCAAGATAGATAATAAATTCGATTACCTTTCCCTCTCCGCTCTCTCTACTGAGGCACGACAGAAACTCGACCGCATCCGTCCTGTCACTATAGCTCAAGCTGCACGCATCCCCGGTGTCTCTCCCGCAGACATCAATGTGCTACTGTTGCTGATGGGTAGATAATGTGAGTTTGTTCCACGTGAAACAAAATTCAAATAACAAACAAAATATCAATCACTTACAAACCTCTCCAAGTTATGGAATATATCAAAGCAAGAATCCGTGACGTCAAGGATTTTCCCACAAAGGGCATCGTCTTCAAGGATCTTACCACGGTCTTCAAAGACCCTCGCGCCCTCCACATCATCGGTTGGGACCTCTCACAAATCTATCGCGACAAAGGCGTGACCAAGGTCGTGGGCGTGGAATCGCGCGGCTTCATTGGAGGCTCAATCCTCGCCTTTGAGCTCGGTGCTGGTTTCGTGCCCGCACGTAAGCCGGGCAAGCTTCCTGCCGATGTGATCCGTGCCGAGTATGATAAGGAATACGGCAAGGACGTGATCGAAATCCACAAAGATGCAATCACAGAAGATGATGTCGTGGTTATCCATGACGACGTGCTGGCCACCGGTGGCACCATGGCTGCTGTCTACAATCTGGTCAAGAGCATGAACCCCCGCAAGATCTACATCAACTTCATCATTGAGCTCACAGCCCTCAACGGCCGTCAGAACCTCCCTGCCGACGCTGACATCTCTTCGCTCATCGCTTACTAAGGAGCTGCAAATTGAAGCATGAGAAATCGGCGGAACTGAAGGAGAAGATTTCGTTCTTGCCTTCCACTCCGGGTGTCTATACTTATTACGACGCTGCGGGGAAGGTGATCTATGTGGGCAAGGCGAAGAATCTGAAGCGGAGAGTGTCGTCGTATTTCAACAAGACGCATGATTGTCTGCGCACCAATTTGCTGGTGCGGGCTATTGCGGATATGAGTTATATCGTGGTGCCTACGGAGCAGGATGCTCTTAACCTTGAAAACTCAATGATCAAGGAGTACCAGCCGCGGTATAATGTCCTGCTCAAGGATGACAAATCCTATCCCTGGATTGCCGTGACGAACGAGCTCTATCCACGGGTGTTTCTGACCCGACAGCATATCAAGAACGGCACGCGATACTATGGCCCTTACACCAACACGCAAGTGGCACGAGTGGTGCTGGAACTGATCAGCGAGCTTTACCCGGTGCGCACCTGCCGGTTGCCCCTGACCGAGGATTTTATTGCCCGCGGGAAGGGGAAGTTGTGTCTGAAATATCACATCAAGAAATGTAAGGGTTGCTGCACCGGTGAGATATCACCAAAGGAGTACGCCACCTACATCGAGAACATCAAAAAGATCCTCCGGGGCGAGACCCGAGAGCTGATGGATTACCTGCGGGCCGAGATGGAGACCTTGGCCGCGGAGATGCGGTTTGAGGATGCGCAGGAATTGAAGGAACGCTACAGGTTGCTGGAGCATTACAGCTCCAAGAGCGTGATCGTGAGCCAAACCATCGAGGATATTGATGTCTTTGGCATGGACGACGACGGGGCCGATGTCTACATCAACTACATGCACGTGAGGCGAGGGGCTGTGGTCAGGAGTGTGACGCTTAGATATAAGCGTCGGCTTGATGAATCGCGGGCCGAGCTCCTGGCCTACGCCATGCAGGAGATTCACGAGAGTCTGGAGGTGAAGTATGACGAGGTGATCGTGCCGGAGGTTCCGGAGATTGCCTGGGAGGGAGTGTCGTTTGTTATTCCTCAGCGCGGCGACAAGGCCAAACTTCTGGAGGTGTCGGCGCGCAATGCGCGTCAGCGCAAGATTGACGACCTCAAGCACCTCGAACGTCTTGACCCTGAACAACATACCGAACGCCTGATGGAAAAAATGAAAGCTGACTTTCACCTCTCTGAGCAGCCACGCCACATCGAATGTTTCGACAACTCAAACATCCAGGGCACCAACCCCGTGGCCTCGTGTGTGGTGTTTCGCGACGGGAAGCCCTCGAAGCGTGATTACAGGCATTTCAACATCAAGACGGTGGAGGGTCCGGATGATTTTGCATCGATGAAGGAGGTGTTGACACGTCGCTACTCGCGGATGCTCCTTGAGGCACCCGACGACCTCCCTCAGCTCATCATCGTGGACGGCGGCAAGGGACAGCTGAGCGCTGCCGTGGAGGCGCTGGAGGAGATCGGATTGCATGGCAGGATCGCCATCGTGGGCATTGCCAAGCGCCTTGAGGAGATTTATTTCCCGGGAGATTCTATACCTCTGTACATTGACAAGACTTCGGAATCGCTGCGCGTGGTGCAGCACCTGCGCGACGAAGCTCACAGGTTTGGTATCACTCATCACCGCAACCGTAGAAGCAAAAGCCAGATTGTCAGTGAGTTAGATGGAATAAAAGGGATAGGGGAGAAGACGGCGGCGCTGCTGCTGCGGCATTTTAAGAGTGTGAAGCGCTTGCGGGAGACACCGGAGGAGGACATCGCGCAGCTCATCGGCCCGGCAAAGGCGCGCGCGCTGAAACAGGGCCTCGCCGCGTCGTGACTGGGAGGTCGCGGACGGCTCGGCCGCCACAACAGGAGAAAAAACTATGGATAACACGAGACTGAGAGGTCGCGTGCGGCCCGCGCGCGACAAGGTAAAGAACTACGGATTTCGCGGATTTCACAGATTTTATTTTGTATGACCAATCAACAGGAGAACGGGAGAACAGGGTGTTGATGGGATTTTTTTAACAGGAGAACGGGAGAACAGGGTGTTGATGGGATTTTTTCAACAGGAGAACGGGAGAACAGGGTTTTTGAGGGGATTTTTTTTAACAGGAGAACGGGGGAACAGGGTTTTTGTGGTTTTTTTTAACTGGAGAACGGGAGAACAGGTTTTTGTGGTTTTCTTTTAACAGGAGAACGGGAGGACGGGGTTTTGAGGGATAAAGGATTAATATTTAGGCGTTTGTAGGGACGCACCATGGTGCGTCCGTTACCGGGCGACCCTACTGATTATTCACACGCTGTCCGGTCGGAAGGAAGCGCATTAAAAAAAATTCAAAAAATAATTGTTTTTATTTTGTAAACTAAAATATTAGTTGTAACTTTGCGGCGCAACTAATATTTTAGTTTATGGCAAGACCTAAAAATACTACACCACGTCTCACTGAAAAGGAAAGCGAACTGATGAAAATACTTTGGAGTGAGGGAGCGCTTACCGTGCGTCAGATTCTTGAGCACTATGATGACCCAAAACCTCACTTCAATACAGTGTCTACCACCGTTCGTATCCTTGAAGAAAAAGGCTTCGTGGGACATGAAGAAATCCATGGCGGATACAAATACCATGCTATTGCGAGTATAGATGATTTCCGCAAGAAATCTATGGCTGAAGTTGTCAGAAGTTTTTTTGGTAACTCATATAAATCCGTTGTCTCGGCATTAGTTTCCGACGAGAAAATCACTGCTGACGAGCTACGCGAAATACTAAAGATGATAGACGAAAATGACGAATAAGAATGGGTGCAATTACTTCATACGCTATATACAGTGCATTCTTCCTTTTATCAGGCTACCTCATTTATAAATGGCTGATGGCCGGTAAAAAGCAATTAGTTTTGAATAGAGCCACATTGCTCATTATTTATCTAATTGCTCTTTTGGCATTTCCGGTCACTGAGCTATTACGCAACTTTTCGGTGGATGCGTCGTCAGGCGAAGCAAAAATCGAAGCTATAAATGGAGCTATTAATATGGTTGCAATAGAAGCCACCACCCAACCAAACGTTTGGGCTACCTTGATGGTATATACTTACATGGCCGGAGCCATTCTGACTGCGATATATTCTTTGGTTTCTTATATCCGAATTAAAATGTTGTTGTCATCAGGTAGAATTATAGACTACAATGAAGAAATAAAAATAGTCTTGTTCCCGGCCGGTGAGGTTGCGCCATTCAGTTGGATGAAATATATAGGTATGACAGAAGGAGATTATAATAATGGGGGCGATGTAATAATTTCTCATGAAATGGCCCATATTCGCCACAAACACTCCTTTGACTTGATCCTCGCTCAAGCTGTCTGCATCTTCCAATGGTTTAATCCGGCCGCTTGGCTCATGCGTGAAGAGCTCAAGTCGGTACACGAATTTCAAGCCGATGACTCTGTGCTGAATACTGACATAGAGCCACGCCAATATGTAATGTTGCTAATAAAAAAAGCTGTCGGCACTCGTTTCCAGTCGCTTGCCAACAGCCTGAATCACAGTAATCTTAAAAAACGTATCACTATGATGTACTCTCAAAAGACATCGGCAGGACACAAATTGCGTGTCCTCGCCCTGGTGCCTGCCATCGGGCTGGCACTCGCGGTATGCAACATACCGGCAATTGCATCAACTATCTCCGCTACGGCAGAGGTAAAAGTGTCTGACACAAATGCAGGTGAGATTTCCGCCTACAAAATTAGCGAAAATTCTCAAACGGTGCAAACGGTAGCCACATCCGGCAATAAAACTGAGGCCGTCGATGTGCTTCCTCAATATCCCGGCGGTGAAGCGGCCATGATGCAATACCTCATGAATAACGTAAAATACCCCGCAGAGGCAGCCGCAGCCCAAGAGGAGGGTCGGGTTGTCGTGAAATTTGTCGTAGAGGCAGATGGCACAATCGGCAATGTCGAAATCATTAAATCAGTTTCACCAACTTTAGATGCAGAGGCCGCCAGAGTGATCAAGGCCATGCCTCGCTGGACTCCCGGTAGATCTAATGGACAAGCCGTGGCATGCACCTACTCTCTGCCGGTTACCTTCAAACTCCCTGCTGACAAAAAAACCAAATAAGAAATAAAACTTCAATCAACACCTTAAGAGGGTGTGTCAAAATTTAGCATTTTGATACACCCTCGTTCCACATACGGTGATACCGCA
Source organism: uncultured Bacteroides sp. (assembly GCA_964575435.1). Taxonomy (GTDB): domain Bacteria; phylum Bacteroidota; class Bacteroidia; order Bacteroidales; family Muribaculaceae; genus CAG-873. The sequence goes on along the minus strand of CAZNRK010000008.1, from coordinate 25,052 downwards.
TCTCCGAAGCGAGGCAACGACTTTATCGAGTACGAGCCACCCGCGAGGACTCAGTCATGTCGTAGGCGAGCCGCCTACGACTTCCCAGTTAATGCCATCGATGATGTTGTTGAAAATGACAGCGTTAGCGGCCGAATATATCGGGAGGTGGGATTTTTGGGGTGTGGGGTAAACTTTTTGAGGGTGTTTAAGTTATTAATTATATGTAACTTGCATAAGCGAAATGAATGGCTATGAAATATGTGTCTAATGGTAGGGGTGAAGTGCCTCTGATATCTTTGATTGCCCTGCTGTCGGTGTCGCTGACAGTTAACCTCCCGGGTCTTGCCGTGTCTCCTATGTTAGGAAAATTGTCGGATATCTTTCCGCATTCCGGACAGCTGGAGATACAATTACTGACGTTACTGCCAAATCTGGTGATAATCCCGATGATTCTGATTTCGGGAAAAATCACGAGTATAAGGAATCAGACGGCAGTGCTGGCCATAGGTCTGGCGATATTTCTGGCAAGCGGTGTACTATACCTCTTTGCCGACTCCATGCCTCTGCTCATCGGCCTGGGGGCATTGCTTGGTGTGGGCTGCGGCCTGATCGTGCCCATAGCAGCCGGATTGCTTTCCGAATGGTTTTACGGGGGAGAGAAAGTGAAGGTGTTGGGATTCAAGTCCGGGACGTCAAACGGAATCGTGATTCTGGCCACGATATTTGTGGGATGGGCGGCCGAGCAGAGCTGGCACGCATCGTTTTGTGTGTATCTGGTGCCGATAATTCCGCTGCTGCTGTTGCCCTTCATGTCAAACACGTTTATCCGCAATCACATGCGAGAGCCTGCAGCCCCCTCGGCCGTGGCGATCGGAACAGCAGATGCCGGGAAAGCGGAGCCTCAGAAACAGTTCAGAAAGCCATTGCTGACTCTGGCCGGGGTGATAGGCCTTTACATTGCGCTTACGGCCACGTCGATGGTCTTTACCTACTATCTGCCCTTCACGATGAAGCATTACGGGCTGAGCACCTCGCAGGTGGGAATGGCCACGGCAATGTTTTATGTCACGGCCATGATTGGGGGCTTTGCGCTCACGCCGTATATCAAGGCCGTGGGGCGGCTGGGCTTGTATTTGTGTATCGTAATAATGGCGGCCGGGCTGCTGATGCTGGGATTTTTCCACAGTTTCGGGACATATGTTGCCGGAGTGCTGCTCATCGGCTTGGGCTACGGATTCTTCCAGCCCATAATCTATGACAAGACCACGGAGGTGGCCCCGAATAAGGCCCTTTCGACAAAGTATTTCTCCTACACCCTTGCTGGCAACTACATAGCCCTGTCGGTGGTGCCCCTGGTGGTGGAATTTTTCCAGAAGCTATTCAATAACTACACGGCCGACTTCCCCTATTACCTCAATGCCGGGTTGCTGGGCGTAACGTTCATAGTCGGCCTCCTCAACCGCAAATCCTTCGTCTGGCTGACGGGCAATAAGAAAACAGCCGGCCCGAAAGCATGATTGTCATACCCAAATCAAATTTAGATATGGCAAAATTCCAAACAATAACAATTTAAAGATTATAATGAACCAACACGGAAGCAGCCAAGACCGGAGTGTGCAAATACAGATTACAAGTGGCGGTAAGGACTACTCGAGTGTCGAAGCCGGGCAGGTGTTCTATACTTAAGATCTTAGCGACTGCGACGGTGATAAAGGGGTTGAAATTAAGGTCGGAATAAGAAAAGACCATAACTTACTGATTCATGCAGCGAAGTTATGGACCTTATGACGGTTGCGGAAAGACGTTATTGTTTGTAACTATTATTTACTGCTTCTTGCAAATCTTCATCTGACACCTCTTTACAAAAGATATAATATACTTTAGTATCTGTTGAAGATGCGCCTCCATGGGCTCCAACAAAGCCTGAACCTTTTGTTACAGATTTGGTTTCTAACAATTCCCATCCCTGTAATGACATGTAATTCAATGCACCAATTAGCGATGTGAATTTCAAATCTTTACCGTTCTCGTCTTTAATTGGCTGTGGTTTCTTATTCGTACCATCATCAAGTTTGATGGAGTTCTTATGAAATTCCATCTCAACAAAAATTTTTTTTGCTTGAACAATTGAGCAGGAGAGAAGGATGTTAAGGAATATGAGTACGAATTTTTTCATTTTATATAAGCAGTGTAGCGATATATACGGCAAAGTTACGTATTTTCAGCGAGACACACAAGTTATAGGCATACTTCGCAATCGTTAACGCGAAAGATGCTGCAGTCGCGGACGCAGCGACACTCGCCGGAGGTGAGCTACTTGACGTTGCGCCAACCACGATAAAAGGAATAGCGCAGCGATATGAGAACCTTGAAATCCCAATGGAAGCATTGCGAGAAATCGTTTATAATGCGATTGCTCATAAAAATTATATGGGACCGGCGATTCAAATGCACGTTTATGATGACCGAATAGAAATATGGAATGACGGCAGTCTTCCCGAAGGCTATACGGCTGATACATTATATGGCAACCATCCGTCGAGACCTCGTAATCCTAAAATTGCCGGAGCAATGTTTAAAGCAGGATTTATAGATACTTGGGGACGTGGCTATAATAAGATATATGCAGGCTTCAAGAGTAATGGGTTGCCGGTACCTACTGTTACAGAGCATTTTGGCGGTGTCCAAATAGTAATTGAACGTACTGTCTTTAAGCAACTTAATAAGGATGTCGGAGATAATGTCGGAGATAATGTCGGAGATAGTGACGAAAAGAAGACATTAACTGCAACTCAGAAAAAAATTGCGGAAAGATACAATGCAATACTTGAGATAATCAATAATAATCCTTTTATTACCGCAATTCAACTTTCGGAAAAATTATATGTTTCGGATAGAACAATTGAACGAGATATAGCAAATTTACAAGAAATCGGGACTCTGATAAGAGAAGGCAGTGATAATGGCGGTCGTTGGATAATCATAAAAAAATGAGAAGCCGGTGGGGTGGGGGACGCGGGGTGAAAGTGAAAAAAATCTTAAATGTGGGTGGGGGTATGGAAATTTGTTGTAATTTTGCATGTTACAATTTGGTCACAAAATGAGCCGAGTGCTGAACTTTTTCTGCTTGGCGATGGTTTGAGCGAAAAGCAGAGGTAGGGCCGAAGGCTTTGGGCCTGACCTCGGGCAGTAGTGACTGTGAAGATTTCCTGATGTTAACTAATTGAATTTCTGCATGTTGATATGATAGCGGCGTTTGTAAATTTCACCGGATTGACGGTTATGGCGCTTATCTGCGCTATGGCAGCAGTGGCGCTGGCCTACAGGAGGATATATTTTGCACTGATGGCAGCGAATTTTGCTTTGATCTTTGCGTTTATAGATAAAGATTTAGAACTTGGGACGTATGTGTTCTGGCTGGTGGCCTCAGGGGTGGCCGGGCTGATCGTGTACATGCTGCCCGAAAGGGTGAACGAAATGCGCAAGGGTGTATCGTTTTTTGTGACCGGAGCTCTGGCCGGAATGGCAGTGGGCGTGGCCATCGGGACGACTGCAGCGCTGATCCTTGGGGCTGCCGTGGGCGTGCTGTTTGGTGCGATCATTTTTAATAATGTAATACCTAATCCCGAGTATAAGTTTCCGTCGAAGCAGTTTGTGAATTATATCCTTGCCAAGGGGCTGCCGATTGTGGTGGTGATGAGCATGGTAGGGCTTGTGTTGGCTCGGAGCATCGCGAAGATGAGCGTGTACGTATAAAAGAATATGAAGACAAAGATAAAACTGATAATACTGATGCTCTGCATCGGCGTGGCTGCTCTGGCGGCCGACAAGCCCAAGGTAGAGCCTGTGGATTTGGCTAAGGTGAAGAAGGAGACGACCACACCGGGGTCGAAGTTCTACTATCCGAAGCTGTTGAAGATGTTTATGAGCAACGACACGGTGATGACCAATGAGGATTACCGGTATTTTTACTACGGGGCATTGTTTCAGGAGGATTTTGACCCGTACCGCGCTACGTTTGACCGCGATGAATATCAGAGGATAGAAGAGCTCTACAATAAGACCGACCACACGCGGGCAGAGAAAGACGCGATGCAGAATTATGCGCTGGCGGCCTTGCGGAATAATCCCCTGGATCTGGAGCAGCTGCGGAATTTGGTGTATGTGTACGAGAAGAAGCAGAAGGTGAACCTGGCCAAGATATGGAAAAACAAGCTGAACCATCTTTTGCTGACCATTGCCTCGTCGGGGACAGGAGCTGATGCTGAGAATGCCTGGATAGTGGTATATCCCAAGCATGAGTATGATTTTTTGAATCTGTCCGGGATAGCGGTGCAGGCACAGGAGTTTGTGCCGCCGTACTACGAGCATGTAACGGTGCAGAAAAAGGCGGATAAGGACGCCGACGGGTACTATTTTAATATCGAGGCTCTGCTGGAGCAGTACTATCTGAAGCACCCGTCGGAGAGGTGAGCGCCTCGGGCGGCGAGCGCCCGGAGTTCCCGGTAAAATGATAAAGATATGACACGCAAGTATGATTATTTGGTGATCGGCAGCGGAATTGCCGGCATGAGTTTTGCATTGAAGGTGGCAGGCACGGGCAAGGTGGCTCTGGTGTGCAAGACTACCCTTGAGGAGGCCAATACGGCGCTGGCTCAGGGGGGTGTGGCCTCAGTGACGAATCTTGAGGTGGACAACTTCGAGAAGCATATAGCAGACACGATGGTGGCCGGCGACCGGCTTTCCGACCCGGAGGCCGTGAAGAAAGTGGTGACCGAAGCGCCCGAGCAGATACGTCAGCTCATCGACTGGGGCGTGAACTTTGACAAGAAAGAAGACGGGAGCTTTGACCTCCACCGCGAGGGGGGCCACAGCGAATTCCGCATCCTGCATCATGCCGACAACACCGGGTTTGAGATCCAGGAGAGCCTGATTGAGCAGGTGCGCAACCATCCGGATATAGACGTGTATGAGAATCATTTTGCCATTGAGATCATCACGCAGCATCACCTGGGGAAGATCGTGACGCGGCGCACTCCCGACATCACATGCTACGGAGCGTACGTGCTTGACTGCACGACCGGGCAGGTGGAGACCTTCCTCTCGCGCACCACGGTGATGGCCACCGGAGGGTGCGGAGCCGTGTACCAGACCACGACCAACCCCCTGATAGCCACCGGCGACGGCATCGCAATGGTGTACCGCGCCAAGGGCACGGTCAGGGATATGGAATTCATACAGTTCCACCCCACGGCGCTCTATCATCCCGGCGACCGTCCGTCGTTTCTTATCACAGAGGCGATGAGAGGCTACGGGGCCGTGCTGCGCAACCTCAAGGGAGAGGAATTCATGCACAAATATGACCCGCGGCTGTCGCTTGCTCCGCGCGACATCGTGGCGCGCGCCATCGACAGCGAGATGAAGCTGCACGGCGACGACCACGTTTACCTTGACGTCACGCACAAAGACCCCGAGGAGACCAAGCGCCACTTCCCGAACATCTACAAGAAGTGCCTGTCGCTGGGCATCGACATCACCAAGGATTACATCCCTGTGGCCCCGGCGGCGCATTACCTGTGCGGAGGAATAAAGGTGGACGGCAACGGCGAGTCGAGCATCAAGCATCTCTACGCAGTGGGCGAGTGCTCGTGCACGGGTCTGCACGGGGGCAACAGGTTGGCTTCCAATTCGTTGATAGAAGCGGTGGTCTATGCCGAAGCCGCCGCGCGCCATGCCCGCGAGGCCATCAAGGGGATAGCCCTGCGGGAGGATGTGCCCGACTGGAACGATGAAGGCACCCGCCACCCCGAGGAGATGGTGCTGATCACGCAGAGCATAAAAGAGGTGAACCAGATCATGGGCACGTACGTTGGAATAGTGAGGTCGAATCTGCGGCTTGACCGGGCGTGGAACCGTCTGGACATCCTCTACGAGGAGACCGAGAAGCTGTTCAAGTGCTCAAAGGCTTCGCGAGAGATTTGCGAGCTGCGCAACATCATCAACGTGGGGTATTTGATCATGCGTCAGGCCAAGGAGCGGAAAGAGAGCCGCGGTCTGCACTACCTGATCAAGAGTTAGGTAAAGACAACGCATACCACCCCCGACCGGCCGGAGAGCATAAGAACAGAATTTGGCCCTCGCGGATTTTGTTTTGCAGGCCCCAATCAACAGAATGACAAATGTTGAGGAAAATATTGGTTGGCATATTATTTTTGGTGGCAGCGGCCTCGGCGGCGAGGGCGCAGGAGCCGGATGTGGCCATCCCAAAGGCTGAGGATGCGAGGGTGAGATATGTCAAGGGCTACAACTGGCGCGTGGACGAAGAGGGAGATAGCGTGATAGTGTATTATCTGACAGATCTTTACGTCTACCCCAAGTTGGCGTTTAAGAACGATAAGGAGAGGCAGGAATATTCACGCCTCGTACGGAATGTTCGCCTTACGCTGCCCTATGCCAAGCTCATCGCCGAGACCCTGATCGAGACCTACGAATACATCGAAACATTCCCCACACAGAAGGAGCGCGACGACTATCTCAAACTCATGGAAAAGGAGATTTTCAATCAGTACAAGCCCGTGCTGAAGCATTTCTCCAAGACGCAGGCACGTCTGCTGGTCAAGCTGATACAGCGGCAAACCCACCAGTCAAGCTACAATATCCTCAAGGCCTTTCTCGGCACCTTCCGGGCCTCCTTCTGGCAAGGCTTTGGCAAGCTCTTCGGTGTGAACCTCAAGGCCGGCTACAACCCCGATAAAAACAAAGACGACTTCCTTATCGAGCGCGTCGCCTCGCAAATCGAGCTGGGGTTGATATGAGAGATTCCGTTAAAAATTAACGGAATTAAGTAAATATTTTGTGTAAATTTGGTGTTTTGCTAAATTTGGAGTATATTTGCGGTAGAATTTAAACGTTTTATTGAACTATGCTTTTAAGATTTGCCGCCGAGAATATTTTATCCTTTAAAGAACCGGTAGAATTTAACACCTTTCCCTCCAGCAAAAGCCACAGCCACGAATGGCACAAGGTAGAGTGCGACCATGTTACTGCCTTGCGCATGTCGGCCATTTATGGAGCGAATGGAGCGGGGAAGAGCAATCTGCTGAAATGTATGGGGCTGCTGAAAGAGATGGTCGAGAGCGAGAAAACCGGAGATTTGTCGGTACGTGAAGATCTGTATTTCAAACTGGGGGCAGTCGGGAAAGACGCGCCTTCGGAATTAGCCATAGAATTTTATGCGGAAGGGAAAGTGTACTATTATCATGTTGTGTTTCAGCATTTGAAGATAATAGAAGAAGAATTGAGTCTGAGCGGGAAAAAAGCTGATGAGGTGATATTTCGGCGTAAGGGAGAAGATTTAGAGATCAATCCTCACAATATCACCGGCACCGCAACCTTTGCCAAAGGCTTCACCGAGACCGCAAAGAGGATGGTGAGAGCGGACATGCTGGCACTGTCATTTTTCGGGAAATACTACCCCAAGGAGGTTGCCATGGTGAAGGCGGCATATGATTGGTTTGGGCGGATGCAAGTTATAGAGCCTGCGATGAGCACCGATCGCCTCCCTCACACTTTAGATACCGATACGGAGTTTGCGTCCCTGGTAAATCAGATACTGCCGGAATTAAAAACCGGCATCTCGAGGTTAGAGGTTAAGCGCGAAGTGGTGTCGGAAGAAGCGATAAAAAGCGATGCCGGCTTAATGAGAGCTGCCGGAATGCTCAAGAGCAATCCCGGAGCGGTTCTGACCCAGCGGAAGGCCAATGGAGAGATTGCCAACATGGTGGAGGAGCAGGGAGAATATGTGCTCAAAACCCTTGTGCCTATTCACTTCAACCCCTCCGGAGAGAGGATAGAGCTTGACATCTCAGAAGAGTCAGATGGCACGAGGAGGATCATAGAATACATGCCGTTGCTGTATATGGTGCTGAAGTCAGATAGTGTCTTTGTCGTTGATGAGATTGAGCGGAGCATACATCCTATAATGATCAAGAGCATAATAAGCAAAATCTCAGAGAGCAGGGAGGCCAAGGGACAGTTGATCTTCACCACGCATGAGAGTTGCTTGCTTGACCAAGGAATATTCAGGCCCGATGAGATATGGTTTGCGCAAAAAGACGTAGAGCAGAGCACACGCTTGTATCCCCTGAGCGACTATAATATCCACAAAACGGCAAACATAGAAAACGGCTATTTGAATGGCCGGTATGGCGGCATTCCTTTTTTGTCAAATCTGGCAGATTTGCGATGGTGAGATGATAACGAGAAGAAAAGATTACATCAAGCGGTCGCCATCAAAAGACGCAAGCAAGATCTACATCATCAGCAAAGGGATCGACTCGGAGGTGAAGTATTTTAAATTCTTCGCCGGGTTGACATCAAATCTTGAGTTGATTGTTATACCTTCGGAGCGTGGCACCGACCCGTTGAAATTGAGAGAGCTGGCTATAGAGAAATTTTTTGGCGAAGGGAGGAAATATACGTTAGACTATAGCCAAAGGGATAAAGTGTGGTTTGTGATCGATACGGACACATGGGAAAAAGAGGGGAAAATTTCTCCACTAAGAGAATACTGCGGAGCAAGAAACAGGAAGATATCAGAAGAATATGATGAAATAAAAGCCTATGAGGCATGGAATGTGGCGCAAAGCAATCCCTGTTTTGAGGTTTGGCTTTTCTACCACATATATGACCGTGCTCCCGAGAAAGATGTATCGAGCGGGGAGCGGAATATTAAGCGATACATAGATAGCCTGATAGCCGGAGGATTTGATTATGAATGCGATCCGGCAAGAATAGCCCGGGCAATAGAAAAGGCAAAAGATGCCTTCAGCAGAGATGAGAACGGGAGGCCGGAATGGTTTGCCACCGAGGTGTACATGCTCGGAGAAGAGATAGAGAAATTTACCGCCAATGAGACCAAAAAATTGCTTGGGAAGTTGGGTAGCGGTCATTTACCACGCAAATGAGGTGAGGTATATGGGAGAGAAGAAGGATAGGAATTTAGTGCTTGATATTATCCGCGGGGTGGCGGCGGTGATGATTGTGCTGTTTCACTATACGTGGCATTATAATGCGACGGCGGAGGCGCCGTTGTCGTTGCAGTGGGGAGTGTGGTGGGGGTATGCCGCTGTGATTACGTTTTTTATGCTCAGCGGATTTTTGTCGGCACGGTTGATTTTTACGGGGCAGCCCGACGGGAAGCGTTACATCAAAGGGCGGCTCAGGAGGTTCTATCCCGTGTACTGGATCTGCATGACGATAACTGTGGTGGTGCTGGGGGTATTTTATACCGAGCAGGCGCTGACCGTGGGGGAGTGGGCAGTGAATCTTACGATGGTGTCGCGGCTGTTCGGGGTGCCGTACGCCGACGGGGCGTATTGGAGCATGCAGTATGAGTTGATATTCTGCCTGTATGTCCTGATTTTTATGTATGTGAAGGATAAGCGACTGGTGCTTAGGATACTGTGCTGGTGGATGGTAGTGGCTATCGTGCTTAACTGCCTGCCCGGCGATGAGCTCCCAAAGGCTGCGCGGAGGGTGATGAAGGTTCTGGACTACGCCGTGATGTCGCATTACTGCCACTGCTTTGTGGCGGGCATCGCGGTGAACGTGTTGATGCGCGAGCGAGGATGCCGCCTCGCGCTGTGGGCGTTAGGGCTGAGTGTGGTGAACGCTGTGGTGCACTCCGGGGTGGCCACGCCGGAGTTTGTGTTTTTTGTGGCCACAGCAGCGTTGCTCTATTTCAGCGGTCGGCTCAACCGCTATGTCAACCCCACCAATCCCGTCGTGCGCGCCATTTGCTACATCGCTGCCATCTCATATCCCCTCTATCTGATCCACGAGATGGTGGGCTTCGCGGCGTTGCATCAATACACCCGGGCCGGATATTCCCACCCGGCCATTCTGCTGCCCCTGATAGCCGGGGCCATTGTCCTTGCAGCCATTGTCACAGCCGTGGACCGACGCATCAGGTGACCGGCTCCTTCCAAGGCCGCAAGCGGCGAATCTTACGTTTTTTTTGGAAATTGGATTTTTTTGATTAATTTTGCACAAATTCGATAATCATAAAAAACAAATATATGAAACTTCCCTATCTGTTTATTGCCTGTGCAGCATTGGCCACGGCCTCATGCTCGACAAAAACCGATGATAATCCCTTTCTGAAGGATTATCCCGACAAGTATGAAATTCCGCCTTTCGAGCAGATCGTGCCCGCTCATTACCTCCCCGCCCTTGAGGCCGGCATCAAAGAGCAAAACGCTGCTATCAAGGCCATTACCGACAATCAGGAGGCTCCCACCTTCGAAAACACGATCCTGGCGCTGGAGAATTCCTCGCCCGTGCTTGACAAGGTAACCTACGTGTTTTTTGCACTGACCGAATCAGACGTATCGGCAGAGCTTGACGAGATTTCAGAGAAATTCGTGCCGATGTACAGCAACCACACCGACGAAATCATGATGAACGATGCGCTTTTCCAGCGCGTCAAGGCCGTCTACGACACTCGCGAGGGTCTTGCACCTGATCAGAAGCGCCTTGTGGAGCATTACTATAAAAACTTTACCCGTGCCGGCGCTCTGCTGGGCGAGAAAGAGAAAGAAGAGCTCAAGGCCGTCAACGCCGAGCTCGCCAACCTCTACCTCAAGTTCAACAAAAACCTCCTGGCAGCCACCAACGCCTTCGAGATTGTCGTTGAAGACACGGCCCGACTGAGCGGTCTGCCCGAGAGCTCCATCGCGCAAGCCGCCGAGGAGGCCAAGGCAAGGGGGAAAGAAGGGAAGTATGTCTTTACCCTGCATGCACCCTCGCGCCTGCCCCTGCTGCAATACGCCGACGATCGCGAACTGCGCCGGGAAATGTACGAGGGCTACACCTCCCTGGCCTCATCCGGCCAATACAACAACTATCCGGTTATCAACGACATCCTGCGCGCCCGCACCCGCAAGGCAGCGCTGTTGGGCTTCAAGGATTACGGCTCGTACATGACCGACAACGTCATGGCTAAGAACATCGACAACGCCGAGAACCTGCTGATGCAAATCTGGACTCCCGCCGTGCAGAAAGTGCAACAGGAAGTGGAAGAGATGCAGGCTCTGGCCGACAAAGACGGCGCCGGAATCACCATCGAGCCGTGGGACTATTATTACTACGCCGAGAAGGTGCGCAAAGACAAATACGACCTCGACGAGAACCTTGTGCGCCAGTATTTCCCGATGGAGAAGGTGAGAGAAGGTGTGTTCAGCATGGCCGAGAAGCTCTACGGAATTAAGTTCACCCCCATGCCCGATGCACCGAAGTATAATCCTGAGGTTGAGGTGTTTGACGTGACTGATGCACAGACCGGCGAGCATGTGGCCGTGTTCATGACCGACTATTTCCCGCGCGCCTCAAAGCGTCAGGGAGCCTGGATGAGCGAATTCAAGGGTTCATGGGTAGAAGGCGACACAGCAGCCTCACGTCCTATTATATATAATGTAGGCAACTTCACCAAGCCCACCGCCTCCACGCCCTCGCTGCTGACGCTTGACGAGGTGGAGACGATGTTCCATGAATTTGGACACGGCCTCCATGGCATGCTCTCACGCGCCCGCTATAAAGGTCAGGCCGGAACGAACGTAGACCGCGACTTCGTGGAGCTTCCCTCACAGATCCACGAGCACTGGGCCATGGAGCCGGAGATGCTCAACATGTACGCCCGCCACTACCAGACTGACGAGCCCATCCCCGCAGAGCTCGTCGAGAAGCTGCAAGCCGCAGCCACGCATAACCAGGGCTTCATGACCGCCGAACTGGCCGGCGCAGCGCTGCTTGACCTGCAGTATGGCAAACTCAACCTCACCGATACCCTTGACATTCCCGCCTTCGAGGCCCGTGTGAGCGAAAAGCTCGGAATGCCTGCCCAGCTGACCTACCGCTACCGTTCGCCTTACTTCAAACACATCTTCGGCAGCGACGGTTACGCCTCCGGATATTACACATATCTCTGGGCAGAAGTGCTTGATACTGACGGTTTTGAGCTTTTCAAAGAGAAAGGTATCTTTGACCCCGAATCGGCCAAAGCCTTCAAAGAAAACGTGCTCGAGAAGGGCGATTCAGAAGACCCGATGGTGCTGTACGTGCGCTTCCGCGGCCACGAACCCTCTGTCGACGCACTTCTGCGCAACCGCGGCCTCGACCCCGAGTCGCTGAAAAAAACGGTGGCACGTCCGGCAAAAAATTAAACCACTCCTCATTAAAAAGGTAACGGACGCAATTAAGAAGGTAACGGACGCACCATGGTGCGTCCCTACACACCCATACTCCTCACTCCTAACTATAATGTAACGGACGCACCATGGTGCGTCCCTACAAACTCTTACTCCTAACTATTATGCTTGACTTTATTTTATACATTTTGCTTGGAGCGCTTGCCGGATTTATAGCCGGCAAGCTCACCAAGGGCAGCGGCTTCGGCTTCTGGATTAATATTGTGGTCGGAATCGTGGGCGGCTGGCTCGGCGGTTTCTTGTGCGGACTGCTTGGCCTGTGGGCCACGAGCCTGGTGGGCAAGCTCATCGTATCTGTGATAGGCGCATGTGTCTTGCTGTGGATTCTCTCGCTCATCAACGGCGGAAGGGCCCAAAGCTCACGTCCTCGTAAACGGAAATGAAAAAGAAACTCGTATTCTCGACCGGTGCCGGGATGAGCGCCGAGAGTGGGATTTCCACCTTTCGCGATGCCGGAGGGCTCTGGGAGCAGTATCCGGTGATGCAGGTGTGCAGTGCGGACGGCTTTGCGGCCAATCCTGCGTTGGTGCATAAATTTTACACCGATCGCCGTCGGCAGCTCCTTCAGGCTCAACCCAATGCCGGGCACGAGATCATCGCCCGGCTCGAGGAGGTGTATGACGTGTACGTGATCACGCAAAACGTCGACGACCTGCACGAGCGGGCCGGGTCGAGCCGTGTGCTTCACCTCCACGGCGAGCTGATGAAGGCGCGCGCCATCGACGACGAATCTCTCACTTTCCGCCTCACCCCCGAAACCATCGAAACCACCCCCGAGACTGTGATCGCCGGCCACCGGGTGCGCCCCCACATCGTGTTTTTTCAGGAGGCGGTGCCCAACTTCGACCCCGCTACAAAGCTCGCCGCAGAGGCCGACATTTTTGTGATAATCGGCACGTCGCTGGCCGTGTATCCGGCGGCTGCGCTGCTGCACTATGTGAAAAAAGGCACGCCTGTCTACTATATCGACCCCAACCCGGCAGCCGTGCCGGCCGGAGTGACTGTAATAGCCAAAGGCGCCGGCGAAGGGCTGCGCGAGCTGGCTGAAATCCTTCGCAAGCAATCCTGATGCCACGCTGCCTCAACTGTGGTAGGCGCCTGGCGCAGAAAGACCGCTACTGTCCCCACTGCGGCCAATCCGCCTCCACATCACGATATACCATGCGCACGGCCTTCACGCAGGGCCTGGCATCAGTGATGCGCTTCGACAGCGGGCTGCCGCACACCCTCGGGCAGCTCTTCCTGCGCCCGTGGGCCGTGATCCGCGACATGGTGCAGGGGCGCCGGGCAAGCTACACGCCGGCAGTGAAGCTGCTGGTGATTCTATCCTTTGTCTACATCATCCTTGGCGAGCTGCTCGGCGCAAAGGTGCAGGGCACGTTCAGCGTTGAGGGTGAGAGCATCGAAGCCGTGGGGTCGCTGCTGGTCTCCTCCGTGCGTTTCATAGACGGCTCCGTGATCACACAGTATCTGCTCCTGACGGTGCCGGCCACGCTTTTCTCACGTCTTGTGTTCGGCCTGATGCTCAAGGCGCGCTATAATGTGGCCGAATATTTCACGGCCACGTGCTATTTCGCCTGCCTCTTCATGGCCCTCAACATCATCGCGCTGCCCTTGCGCAGCCTCTGTGGCCCCGAGGTCTCCGAGATAGCCGGAGCGGCCATCATCATTTATCTTTCAGCGATGGTGCTATTGTCGATACGCCACGCCTTTGCCTTGTCGCTGTGGAAGGCGGTGAGGATTTTCATCATTCTGGCCGCGGCCGTCACAGTCGGAGCCTTAGTGATGGCGATAGTGTGTATCGGCTCGCTTGTGGCCCTGTCGATGAAGATAAGCGGTAAATAATCTTAAAAAATACAAAATAAGTATAATTTTATACCGAAATGGCTTGACGGGTGCGGAAAATTGTTGTAACTTTGCGCACTTTGGCATAATTGTGCCCTTATTATAGAGACCCCTTTGAAAAATGAGACAACTAAAGATCACAAAATCGATCACAAACCGCGAAAGCGCCTCGCTCGACAAATATCTGCAAGAGATTGGCCGCGAGGAGCTGATATCGGTTGATGAAGAAGTTGAACTGGCCCAGCGCATCCGCATGGGCGACCGCAGCGCCCTTGAGAAGCTCACTCGAGCCAATCTGAGATTCGTGGTGTCGGTGGCAAAGCAGTACCAGAATCAAGGTCTGTCGCTGCCCGACTTGATCAACGAGGGTAATGTGGGCTTGATCAAAGCCGCTCAGAAATTTGATGAGACCCGAGGGTTCAAGTTTATCAGTTATGCCGTGTGGTGGATACGCCAGTCCATACTCCAGGCTCTTGCCGAGCAGAGCAGGATCGTGCGCCTGCCGCTGAATCAGGTGGGCTCGCTCAACAAGATCAATAAAGCGCTCTCCAAGTTCGAGCAGGAGAACGAGCGTCGCCCCTCAGCCGAAGAGCTTGCCAAGCAGCTCGATGTGCCCGTAGAGAAGATAGCCGACACGTTGAAGGTCTCGGGTCGCCACATCTCGGTGGATGCTCCTTTCGTGGAGGGCGAGGACAACTCGCTGCTGGATGTGCTGACCAACGACGACTCGCCCATGGCCGACGCCGGCCTCAATCGCGAATCGCTCTCGACCGAGGTGGAGCGCGCACTGCAGCAGCTCAACGAGCGCGAGCGAGGCATCGTAAAGATGTTTTTCGGCATCGGCGGTCCGGAGCTCACGCTGGAAGAGATCGGAGCGAAATTTGACCTGACACGCGAGCGTGTGCGTCAGATCAAAGAAAAAGCCATCAAGCGTCTGAAAGGGCAGCGGTCGCAGTTGCTCAAGACATATCTGGGGTGACAGGCTCAGGCCTGCCCCCCTCCCTGCGAGGAGTTTGGCATAATTTTTGCGATGAACACCTACGGGTGAGGTCCCACACCCGGCCTGAAATGCTAAATATCTGAAAAAATGATATATTAGCCTTTTTCGGCAAAGAAAATCGGGAGCATAAAACGTTATTATCTAAGGTACAAAAAAATAATACAGAAAAACATCATGCGTCAGATAAAAATTCAACAGGCAATCACCCAGCGCAACCCGGCCTTGGAGAAATACCTCCAGGACATCTCTCGCGAGGAGCTCTTGAGCGTGGAGCAGGAGGTTGAGCTGGCACAACGCATCCGTCTGGAAAACGACCAGAAGGCATTGGACAAGCTGGTAAAGGCCAACTTGCGATTTGTGGTCTCAGTGGCAAAACAGTATCAGAACATGGGCGTGCCGCTGATCGACCTGATCAACGAAGGCAACCTCGGGCTCATCAAAGCCGCCAAGCGCTTTGACGAGACGCGAGGGTTTAAGTTTATCAGTTTTGCCGTGTGGTGGATACGCCAATCGATACTTCTGGCTCTGGCCGAGAAGAGTCGTATCGTGCGCCTGCCTTTGAATCAAGTCGGCAATCAGAATAAGATCAACAAAGCCGTCTCGGA
Source organism: uncultured Bacteroides sp. (assembly GCA_964575435.1). GTDB lineage: Bacteria > Bacteroidota > Bacteroidia > Bacteroidales > Muribaculaceae > CAG-873. Next base: position 9,354 of record CAZNRK010000008.1, on the reverse strand, counting down.
GTTTGAGCAAGAGAATCAGCGCAGGCCTTCTACCGAAGAAATTGCGCAGATGCTTGATATACCCGAAGATAAGGTTGCAGACTCGCTTGGAGCCTCCGGCCGCCAGCTCTCGGTGGATGCGCCCTTCTCAGACGATGATGACAACTGCATGCTCGATGTGCTCACCTCCGGCGACACCTCAACCGACACCGACGCCGGGCTCAATCAGGAGTCGCTTTCTCGCGAAATCGACCGTGCCCTCTCGCAGCTTCAGCCCAGGGAGCGCGATGTGGTGAAGATGTTTTTCGGCATCGGATGCCGGGAAATGAGCCTGGATGAGATCGGCGAGAAATTTGACCTTTCGCGCGAGCGTGTGCGTCAGATCAAAGAGCGCGCCATCCGCCAGCTCAAGCAGTCAGGCAACGAGCTCCTTCGCTCCTTCCTTTGCGCTTAAAGGGGGAGAAAATCGAAAAAAAACGCATTATTTATGGCCGATTTCGCAACAATCACGCGAAATCGGCCATAATCACATCCTACGACAAGCCCGACTAAGAAGGGATGCAGCCGGATTTGGGAAATTCGGCGGAAAAGCGTAACTTTGTGCCTGATTTTTCCGCTTTTTTGACGATGAAAAGATTCTTCATTACCGTGGCGGTGTGCTTTGCTGCTTATTCGCTTGAAGCTCAGGCGATTGACCCCTCATCGGTGGGTGCGCTCCGAGGGGCCGAGCAGATGTATGCCGACCAGAACTATCACGGCTGCCTTGACCGCCTCTCCTCAATCGACACCCAAGTGCTCGCCCCGGAGGCCGAGCAGCGCGTGGCCTATCTGCGCGCATTCGCTACCTTGCATATCGACAAAAGCCTTGCCCTGCTGATGTTTGAGCAATTCCTGGTGAAATATCCCGAATCGGCTCTGCGCGAGGACGTCAAGATGGGTGTGGCCGACTGCGTGTATGGCGAGAATTACAAGCGGGCGCTTGAGCTCTATGACAAGGTGAACCGCAGGCTGCTCTCTCCCCCCCGGCGCGAGGAGCTTGATTTTCGCACCGCGTATTGCCTGATGCGCACCGGCGAGGAGGCTCAGGCCCTTGTGCATTTCTCCGCCCTCGAAGGCTCAAAAGCTTACGCCAACGCCTCGCGACTCTATCGCGGCTACATACTTTTTTCACAAGGTAAATATCATGAAGCCAAGCAATTGCTTGAGAGTGTGAGCTCTGCTGCGCCCGGCGATCTGGCACCCGTGTATCTGTGTCAGATTTACTATGCCGAAGGCGATTTTGCCAAAGCCCTGGCCACGGCTAAGGGCGTGCTGGCCTCACCGCCGGTCGGGGCCACGGCTACTGACCTGGCCGAGTGCAAGCGCGTGGCCGGCGAAGCGCTCTACCGGCTCGGCGACACAGCAGCTGCCCTGCCATACATCAAGGCCTACGTCGCGAGCGTGCAAGAGCCGCGGCTGTCGGCCCTATATATCCTTGGTGTAGAGGCCTTTGGGCAAGGCGACTATCAGGAAGCCCTCCAGCGTCTGCGCCCAGTGGCCGTTCTTGACGATGCCATGGGCCAGAGCGCCTCGCTCTTTGTGGGGCAGGCACTTATGAAAGAAGCCGATTACGACGGCGCCATCATCGCCTTTGATCGCGCACTGCACATGGACCACGACCCCGAGGTCACCGAGACGGCATATTACAACTACGCCGTGGCCCACACGCGAGGCGGACAGGTGCCCTTCGGCAGCGTTGTGGCCACGTTCAGCAATTTCCTCAAGGCTTATCCCACAAGCAGGTATGCCCCTGAGGTGCAGCAGTTTATCATTAACTCCTACCTCACCGACAACAACTACCAAGCAGCCTTGGAGAGCATCAACAGCATGAAATCGCCCTCCGAGGCCACGATGGCCGCCAAGCAGCAAGTGCTCTACGTGTTGGGCGGCAGGCTCCTGGCTGCCGGCGAGGCCGAGCAGGCCCTCAAGCTCCTTGACCAGGCCAAGACTTTGGCGCGATATTCAGCCCAAACCGACCTCGAAGTGGCCCTGCTCAGAGGCGAAGCCGCGTACAAACTCGACGACTACCTTACCGCCGAGCGCGAGCTCAAGCGCTACCTGAACTCAGCCCCGGCAAAGGCCGAAAACCGCCCTCTGGCACAGTACGATCTTGGCTACGCACTCTTTGCGCAGAAAAAATACAAAGACGCCGCGCGCGCCTTTACCTCAGCCATCGATGCCCCCGCCGGGCTCAGCGCAGAGATCACTGCCGATGCCTGGAACCGCCTGGGCGATTGCCTCTACTACGCCTCCGACTTCGAGGGGGCCGCACAGGCCTATCGTAAGGCCTACGCCACCCATCCCGCCGCCGGCGACTACGCCCTCTTCCAACAAGCGCTGATGGAAGGCTACAACCGTCGCTACAACGAAAAACTCGCTCTGCTGAGCGCCCTTCAGAGCGAATTCCCCTCCTCCCCTCTGGTGCCCGATGCCATGCTCGAAAGCACTGAATCGTACATCCGCCTGGGCAATAACGCCAAGGCCGTGGAGGTGTATCGCCTTCTGGCCGAGCGCTATCCCAACACCGCACAGGGGCGACAGGGATTCCTGCAGATGGCCCTGACCCTGCTCAACAGCGGCAAGCGCGCCGAGGCCATCGCGGCATATAAAGACGTGATCACCAGGTATCCCTCATCAGAAGAAGCAGCCTACGCCGCCGGCGAGCTCAAGCGCATCGCAGCAGCCGACGGCACTCTGGCCGACTACGCCCGCTTCCTGGCCTCCGTGCCCGATGCTCCGCAGCTCGACCCTGCCGAGGCCGAGACCCTATCGTTTGAGGCTGCCGAGCAGGATTATATTGAAAACGGCAAGACCGCCCGGCTCGAGAAATATCTGGCCGACTTCCCCTCAGGCTCCCGGAGGCCTCAGGCTCTGAGCTACATGATTGAGGCACTGCGAGATGCCGGGAATGCCAAAGGTGCCTACGGATTTGCCACCGAGATCATCACTCGCCATCCCGACACCTCATACGCCGAAGAGGCCCTGCGCATCGTGGCCGAAACCGACATGGAGCACGGCCGCGGCATCGCAGCCATGCGCGCTTGGGAGAAAATGGCTGAAAAAGCCTCCACGCCGTCAGCTCTCACCACTGCCCGCATGGGCATAATGCGCACAGCGCGCGATATCGGCGATTACGAGCGTCTGCTCTCCGCCTCGGATGCCATCCTGACTTCCACCTCAACCGGCGCCGATGACCGCAACGAAGCCACTTACAGCAAAGCTCTCGCCCTCAACCACAAAGGGCAAGACCAAGAGGCCCGAAACCTGTGGGCCTCGATCGCCGGGCAGACCGACGAGCTCTACGGCATCAAGAGCGCTGTGGCCCTCAGTGCCAATCTTTTAGAGCATAACCTCCCGGACCAGGCCGAAAAAGCCGCCTCGGCTGTCACAGCCTCCGGCTCGCAGCACGCCTACTGGGTGGCCCGCGCCTTTATCGTCCTTGCCGACGTCTACACCGCCAAGGGCAACGACTTCAAGGCTCGCCAATACCTCGAATCGCTCCGCGACAACTATCCCGGCACCGAACCCGACATTTTCCTGATGATTGACCAACGACTCGAAAAATGAAAACCCCATATATCGCTGTCCTCCTTGCATCAGCCCTGAGCTTCGCAGCCTCGGCCCAAGACCTTGTGAAAGAAATCGACGTGGACCGCACCATCGTGCCCGAAGAGCGCGAGGCTATGCGTCCGGCCGCGCCGTCGCCGCAGATTTTCACCCCGAAAGTCAAGCGCGTGGCTCTCTCGGCAGCCGACAGGCTCTTGCCCTCAACCCTGACCACGCTGGTGGCCGTGCCCGCAGCGGCCACCTGGGGAAGCACCCAGCCTCTGACGCCATATCGCGGCTACCTCGAGGGGGGATACTTCCCCGTCTACAATCTCGGGGTGCGCGCCGGATATCAGCTGGTGAGCACCACAGCCTCGCAGCTCGGAGCGTGGGTAGGATATGCCGGCGACAGCTATAAATACGACGATGAGAAATACAACAACCACTTCCTGAGCCTCGGCCTGGGAGGCAGCCACAGCTTCAACGACCACGCAGCCCTGCGCGCCACCGTGACCTATCGCCACGACGCTTTCTCCACCCCCTTTGTTGGCGATGGCAAGCAAGGAACCTCGATTCTCGATTTCCGTGGCACTTTTCTGGGCAAGACCCCTGCAGTGGGCTATGCGGTAAACGCCGATGTGCTCCACTTCGCGTTTTCCGACCCTCTGAGCTCTGTGGCGCCCGTTGAGGGCAAGGCCATGAAGCAGACGCAGATAAAGGCCGGAGGAGATGTCACCTTTTCCATTCCCGCCGTGGCCACGCTGCGTCCCGGAGCCTCTGTGAGCTTCGACGCCCTCCTCACCGACAACAATCCCACCCCGACGGCCGCCGGCTTAAGGGTGAAAAACGCCACATTCGGCATCCTGCGCCTCGACCCCTATGCGCTCTTCACCGCCGGCGAGGTAGAGGGGAAAGTGGGCGTGAACTTGAGTTTTGGTCTGGGAGATCAGGATGCAGTGCACCTCGCGCCCAACGTGAGCGTGGCCTACGCTCCTCGCGCCTACGCCTTCGACCTCTGGGTCAGCGCCACCGGAGGCATGGATCAGAACCGCATCTATGACCTCTACGAGCGCGATTACACGTGCACTCCGCCCTTTGCACTGAAATCTTACAACATCCCCGTGGCCCTTCGCGCCGGGCTGAACGTGGGGCCCTTTGCCGGGGTTCGCGCTTCGGTGCACGCCGGCTATGCCATCACGCGCGATATGGCCATCCCCTGGCTCGACACCCCGGTGGCTCCCGGGATGACCACCGAGCGCAAGCTCGACGGCCTCAACGGCGGGGTGGAATTGAGCTATACCCACGCGCTCTTCGGTCTGCGGGCCGGGTATGAGGCCTCCACATCGTCGAAGACTGATCCGGCCAAGGGATGGTATCTATGGCGCGACAGAGCCCGCAGCGCCGTCACAGCGTCTTTAGATGTGCGGCCCATAGCCAAGCTCACCGTCACCCTCAGCTACCTCGGGCGCTACGGGCGCCACACCTTCGCCCCCTCGGTCGACACCTCTCGGCCTTGGCTGAAAGTGAGCACACGCGACATATCCAACCTCAATCTCAGCGCCAAATACGCCTTCACCCCCGCCATCAGCTTCTTTGCCCGGATAGACAATCTGCTCAACCACAGATACCTCTTCTCCTCTACCGTGCCCGCTCCCGGCCTCACCGGCCAGCTCGGCGCCTCCCTCAAATTCTGAATTCCCCGCCCCGTGTCATAACGGACAATAAAGAAAAGACGGCCTTGTGGGGCGAAAAGTATTATTTGACGATTTTGACTTGGCCCCAGGCGGAGCGGTCGAGGTTGCGGTATGCGGTGGCTTCGGCGATGTGGCATGGCTGCACGGGGGCTGCAGCGGCGGCAGCGAGGGCTGCGGGGAAGGCGGAATCGTCGGCAGGGGGGAGGGTGGCGGAGTTTTCAAGGTCGGCGATGGTGCGGGCTACGCGCAGGATGCGGTCGTAGGCGCGAGCTGACATGTCGTAGCGGGTCATGATGTGCTCGAGGATGGCGCGGCTCTCGTCGGTGAGCTGCACCCAACGGCGCAGAAGGCGGGAGTTCATTTGTGCGTTGCAGTGCACTGAGGGCTCGTCTTTGAAGCGCTCTTGCTGCACTTGGCGGGCGCGGACCACGCGGGCGCGGATGTCGGCGCTATGCTCGCCGGGGGTGCGGTTGGTGAGCTCTTTGAAGGGCACGGGGAGGATTTCTACCTGGAGGTCGATGCGGTCGAGCATTGGGCCTGAGACGCGGCTCAGATAGCGCGATACGGCTCCCGGGGCGCATGTGCAGGGTTTGGTGGGGTGGTTGTAATAGCCGCAGGGGCAGGGATTCATGGAGGCTACGAGCATGAAACCGGCGGGGTAGGTGACGCTGTATTTTGCGCGCGAGATGTTGATGACGCGGTCTTCGAGGGGCTGGCGGAGTACTTCCAGGACTGATCGGCTGTACTCGGGAAATTCGTCGAGGAAGAGGATGCCGTTGTGGGCCAGGGAGATTTCGCCGGGGTGGGGGTTGTTGCCTCCTCCGACCAGGGCTACGGGCGAGATGGTGTGGTGCGGGGCGCGGAAGGGGCGCACGGCCATCAGGGAGGTGCCGCGGTCGATTTTCCCGGCCACGGAGTGGATTTTGGTGGTCTCGAGGGCTTCGTGGAGGGTGAGCGGGGGCATGATGCCGGGCAGGCGCTTGGCCATCATGGATTTGCCTGAGCCGGGAGGGCCAACCAGGAGGATGTTGTGGCCTCCGGCACAGGCGACCTCGAAGGCGCGTTTTACGTTTTCCTGGCCGACGACGTCGACGAAGTCGTCTTCGATGCATGCTCCGGCGCGTGCAAATTCCGCGCGGGTGTCGACTACAGTAGGTGTGATTTCCTTCCGGCCTGAGATGTGGTCAATGACTTCCATGAGGGAGCGGGCGCCGTAGACGTTGAGATTGTTGACTGCGGCGGCTTCTGTGGCATTATCAGCGGGGAGGATGAGGCCTTTGAATCCCAGTTGGCGGGCCAGAATTGCCATAGGGAGGGCGCCCTTTATTGGGCGGAGCGAACCGTCGAGCGAGAGCTCGCCCATGAGCATGTAGGTGCCTTCGGGCGGGAGGGTGATCTGCTCGTTGCCGGCGAGGATGGCAAGGGCGATGGGGAGGTCGTAGGCGGCGCCTTCCTTTTTGACGTCGGCGGGGGCCATGTTGACCACTATGCTGCGGTGGGGGAAGTCCAGGCCTGACTCTTTGATAGCCGAGCGGACACGTTCGCTGCTCTCCTTGACGGCGGTGTCGGGCAAGCCGACGATTGAGAATGACGCTCCGCGGTCGACGGCCACCTCCACGGTGACCACAATCGCGTCGATGCCCTGTAGGGCAGCCCCTTGTACCTTAACCAGCATATAAATTTGAGGATTAGAAGATTAGACGTACAAAATTACTTACTTTTTTGAAGAAAGACCAACTTATAACTCGAAAAATGACCTAATGAACAGGATCAATGTCTGGAAGTGGAGAAAATAGATCATTATCTTCTTGATCGGCTTTTTGAGCTTCTAAAAATTTTCGACGGGAATCGAAAGATTTATATATTTCTTTTACTCTTGCCTCCATTTCGGCTGTCGAAATTCTCCCGTTATCTTTCAGCACGGTTTTATCTTGAAACACGAGTAAATTTTCGACATATTCCCGCCAGAATTTCAGGGTCAAATCCTGCCTTCCCCTAACGCGCATTTCCGCACTTGTTAAAAACACGTCTACAAGCCTGTTGAGATCTTCGATTTCATCCTTATGGAGGTAGTTTTTGGCAATAACCACGTCTTGCATTCGCACTATGTTACCTTTCCAAGAGGTCAAGCCCATATTTGGCAAAGAAGCATCAGCGCGAGCCGTTATAAGCTCTGCAGCGGTATGATTCGTGATAGCAAATATGAGTTTGTTTTGGGTTTCAGCAAAAAACATTTGAGTTGCTTTGTCAGAGCTATCGTAGTCGCTGCTAAGTCTAAATAAATCTCTGATTTTCTGGTAGAAACGCTTTTCAGAAGTGCGGATATCTCTAACACGAAGGAGAAGCTCGTCAAAATAATCCACTCGGCCATTGGGATTTTTTAGCCGTTCGTCATCAATAATAAATCCTTTGACAAGATATTGAGACAAGTGTTCAGTGGCCCATTTGCGGAATTGTACGCCGCGAATGCCTCTTACCCGATAACCGATTGCAATAATCATCTGAAGGGAGTAATATTCCACTGCATATTGCTTGCCATCGGAGGCAGTTGTCAAGTATTTGTTGACAACTGAATTTCGGTCTAATTCATTGTCATTCAATATATTGATTATGTGGCGACTGATTGCTTGCTTAGAGGTGTCAAAAAGTTCGGAGATTTGTGATTGATTGAGCCAAATGTTACCGTCTTTTGCAAAAAGTGCCACGGATGTGCGACCGTCGGGAGTGTTGTAGATTATGATATCAGACATGATTGGAAGGGGAAAAGTAGTTTACAAAATTACGGGAAATTTTGGAGGGGAGCAAGAAATTGAGGTGAAATGTATGAATAGAGGGATAAAAAAAGCTGCACCGGAGTGCAGCTTTTGGTGGAGTTTAGGGTAGGGGACGCTCTGAGAGAGCGTCGGGCAAAATTTGACGGTGAGGGGTTATTTCACGTCGGGATCTACGCCCCATTGCTGTTGGGCCAGGCGCTTGTAGTTGTTGAAGCGCCACATTGCGTTGGCTTTTGCAGCGGCGAAGAGCTCCTGGGCCAGGTCGGGGTATTGCTTGAATACTGAAGCGTAGCGGACCTCGCCTTTGAGGAAGTCGTCAAATTTCTCCCAGTCGGGCTCTTTGGAGTCGAGGGTGAAGGGGTTTTTGCCTTCGAGCTCGAGAGAGGGGTTGTAGCGCCAGAGGTGCCAGTAGCCGCATTCAACGGCGCGACGCTCTTCGTCTTGTGAATGTCCCATGCCGGCTTTGAGGCCGTGGTTGATACAGGGGGAGTAGGCGATGATGAGCGATGGACCGTCGTAGGCCTCGGCTTCGCGGATGGCTTTGAGGGTCTGGGCGTTGTCGGCACCCATTGCTACCTGAGCCACGTAGACGTAGCCGTAGGTTGAGGCGATGAGGCCGAGGTCTTTCTTGCGGATGCGCTTGCCGGATGCGGCAAACTTGGCGATAGCGCCCAGAGGTGTGGCCTTGGATGCCTGGCCGCCGGTGTTGGAGTAGACCTCGGTGTCGAGCACCAGGACGTTGATGTTTTTGTCGGAAGCGAGCACGTGGTCAAGGCCGCCGAAGCCGATGTCGTAGGCGGCGCCGTCGCCGGCGATGATCCACTGGGAGCGGGCTGTGATGAAGCCTTTGAGCTCAACGATGCCTTTGCAGATGTCGCAGTCGCATTTCTCGCACAGGGGCACGATGGCTTCGGCCACGGCGCGGGTTGAGGCGGCGTTGTCGGGAGCGTCGAGCCATTGCTGGGCCAGGGCTTTGATTTCGGGCGAGCAGCAGTCGCAGCTGAGGGCTTTGGTCATGAGGTCGGCCACACGGGCGCGGAGCTTTTCGGTGGCTATCTTCATGCCCAGACCGAATTCGGCGAAGTCCTCGAAGAGGGAGTTGGCCCAAGCGGGTCCGTAGCCCTTGGCGTTGGTGGTGTAGGGGGTGGAGGGCACGGAGCCGGAGTAGATAGAGGAGCAACCGGTGGCGTTGGCTACCATTTCGTGGTCGCCGAAGAGCTGGGTAACGAGCTTGACGTAGGGAGTCTCGCCGCAACCGGAGCAGGCGCCGGAGAATTCGAACAGAGGCTGTGCGAACTGGCTGTTCTTGACCACTGCGGGCA
>CAZNRK010000007.1:44860-56061 GCA_964575435.1 uncultured Bacteroides sp. | reverse complement strand
TCAGTCGGTGTGTTGGCAAGGCGTGAGGCGGCTCGCTTGTCGGGCCACGTGAACTTATACCTCTCCTCTCCTTCCTGAATGATATCAGGGTCGAGTTCTGCCCTTAACTTCTCCCAATCTATTTTGAGGCAAGGTCGTTTACCCCCCCCCATTAACATTTCTTCACACTCCGTGACGCAATGAGGAAACAATGCAGCAATCTTCGCCACATTCCCCTCCACAGCGTCAAGGCTTTTCATTCTTAGTCTGCTAAATTCACAATTCATAATGCACGATGCACAATTAGTTGTTTGAGAATGTTGATTTTACTATTGACGTCAGTATGCGTAAATGTTCTCGACAATCTGACAATATACTTTCGCCTTGATCTTTGGAAATTAAATTAGATTTATACCATGGCTGATAGTATCATTGCGAGCGTATTCTCTGTTGTCTGATTCTTACGAAAACCGAGTGCACTCTTTAATTGTGCGGCATTATTGCATGGATATCCGGTGTAGTATTCTCCTAAATTGCCATCGGTTAGATACTTAATCAGGTCTACATGATAATAATCTCTCAATGTCTGCAAAGACGAATAATATAATTTATCCGCTCTAAGCAATTCTATGATTTTGTAAAAGGGATTAACCCCACTGCCTACTCCGTCCGGACCATCATATATACGGTCAGCAAAACGCAAAATGCAATCCATTAATGCCTGATTGCTACGAAATTCATCAGGAATTGTGTAAATCCAATCGTTAAGAATGGGATTTATAGGAGAATTATAGGTGAGTTTGGGATATTTCATTTGATTATATAAAAGAAAAAAAGTTAAAAGTCGTCGAGCCCTTTGACATGCCGGTGCGAAGTCCGCCTTTATCAATTCCAATGGGACTCTTTGTCAGATGATGTTCTTGTTAGCTGCAAAGTTAACAATAATTTCTCTATCCTGCACGATTTATGAGGTAAATCTATGGGTGCTTTCAGATTTTTTTTGCGAAATAGAAGTTTGCTTGCCGGTGGAGTGAGCTGATAGAGAAATGCTGCTATATCAGAAAGGGCGGAGGATTGCGGAGTTAATTTTTGATTCTGTGTCGATTCGGTCCCTGTCCGTCTTTTTGCCATATTGCAGTGTGTAGGTGACTGTGACGCTGATGTTCCGACCTTTCAAATCGCTTAGCGATTTGGATATTGATTGATAGACACTGTAATCGGCATTGGTTCGTGTTGCCATGCGGCGGTCGAGGAAGTTCTCTACGTTACATTCTGCCGCCCAGTTGCCATGTTGCCAACTCAAGGAGAGGCCATACTGAGCAGGGGCATGGATTTTAACACCTTCGATACTGAGTGTGGTGTACGGAAATGCATACACTCCTTTTACCTCCCAGTCGCCGAACATATAAGATGAGCTGAAATCTACTCTCCAGTCATTGCTTTTATCCGGACGAAATTCGGAGTCAAAGCGGTTCATGCTGAAGATGGCGTTACCCTTCAGACGGAGTTTGTTGTCAAGAAGATTTGCCGAAATGCCAAATATCAGTTTGTTATAAGAAAAGTTGCCGTCATTAATGAGCTGGTGATACATGATGTTATTTTCGGCGAAGTATCGGTTGGAAGTGTTGTCGAAGTATTTCAGAAAATCGTATGTGAACGACAAACCGATGTGCCCCACCCGACCATTATAACTTATGAAATTCTGAAAGGCATTCATCTGTTTCAAATCCGGGTTTCCCATTATAGCCTCAAAGAAAGATGTACGAATCACGGCGTCGTTCTTATCCGAGGGATTATATATGCTGTGTGCATAAATTCCCGTGACTGAGAGTATATGTTTCTGATTAATCGCATAGCTCACGCCGTAAAACGCCATCGGTGAAAATTGGTTGTCATGATAATTACCGATCGAAGAATAAAGGTCGGTAAGTCCGAAAGATGCATAATAAGACATCCCTATGGGGAAATTCTGGTCAACATGAAACATCATCATCGAGTGGTTATTAGTTAGAGTCTGTTTACTATCGAAGTTGCCCGAATAGACATCACGGTAGTAGTTGTAGAACTCGTCTAAAGAGACTCCAAGACTCAAATTGTGAGGCAACGATTTAAAGTATGACACATTGCCACCGGCTTTCAAGCTGTTTTCCACAGTGTTATTTATCAAATCATCATAACCGGACTCGCTGCGGAGACTGCGGTAATTTGTGTGTCCGTGGCTTACCTCGCCCGACACCATAAGAGTCTGTCCTCCTGGCAGAAACAGGTTATATCTGACTCCAATTACTGGCATGATGCCTCTCTCTTTGCTCCACCTTGTCACCAGCGAGGCAAAGTTGCTGATGCCGGAATATTTCATTTCTTCCATAAACAGATTTGTAGGGGTAGCATTCCTCTTGAACAGTGCCGCCAAATCAAGGGTATGGTTGTCGCCGGCGTGGCTGAATTTGAATTTGAAATATTGAGAGTTTGTGTGAGTTTCGGCTGATAACGGAGTGATATTCTGATATAAAGTGCCATCATTGAGCACTGCTGTATTGTCGGCAAAGTTGAGGGTAGAGTTATGTTCCCACTGGCCATTAGCAGTTATAGCCAGTGTCACAGCTTTTCGTTTGTAATTCACCATACCGATATAGTTGCCGTATTGTCGTGACATTCCCTCGTCAGCGGAAAGATAGACATTCCCACCGTAATCATATTGCACGGTTATGAAATTCATTACCGCTCCGCACCCGACATAGCGACCGCCGGGATTGCGCCGGTAGTCAATCTGCACAATATCGGAGGCTGCGAGAGTGGCGAGTTCATCAGGGTCAACTTCAACACCGTTGATCAGAATTCTTACATCACGACCGGATATCGTTGAAATAGACTTTGCCGAAGCGTTTACGTTGAAATCCGGCAAATTCATATTTTCCAGCAGCGAGTAGCCGTTGGTGCTGTGCCTCTTATCAAGTTTAGTAGGACGGAGTATGACTTTCTTTGCGGTTTCAACCTGCGAGTCGGCAGTTATTACCACTTCATTAAGAGTGTTGGGTATGGAGTCAGTTGATAATTCCGTGTGACCGTATGCCATAAAAGGCAAGGCCAACAAAAGATGTAAAGGAAACTTTTTCATGCTGTTGCGAATTTTTCTGCAAAGCAAATGAAAAAGTCGCAATCAAGCTCAAAAAACTGTCTGACATTTATCTGACAAATACTGACAGGACAGTCAATCAATCACTTATGTGCAACTCGTAGGAATCTCCACGGTTACATATAATCTCAATGTTCGCTGCTGAGAGAGCTGTTTTGGTGCGTCTAACAAGGGTGTAAAGCGATTCTTCCGCATTGCTTTTACTGCCCCATAGGGTTGAGCATAGAGTTGCTTTATCAACCCTCATATCGGGAGCGTCAAGGAGCATCTGAGCAAATTGCCGTTGCATCGGTGTGAGCTTTATGCCGGCAAGAGGATTCACTGCGACGCAGACCGGAGCGATTTCGGTTTCCGGACATCCCTGTTCTTTTCTTCTCCATACAAACACACTCGCCATGGACAGAATGGATAGCATCAGTAGCACACCGGGCCATGTCTGGTCTGATGCGGCGAACACAAATGCCAATGAGCAGTCAGCAAATCCTTGCACTTGTATTGCAAGACCATCGGCAGCGTGTTCAGGCACAAGCATTATAGAATCTGATGCAAAACGACTTGTCGCTTGCCATGTAAGACTCTTGTTCCCTTGGATTTTCGGCGCAAAATTTTCCTTATCAACCAGTGCAAGAGTGTAATATGCCTCGTCTTTCAGAGCGGAATTTCTAAAATTGATATCCGTAGCCTGATATATGAGAGGTTTATGAGTGGTTTCGTGCATATGGCGCAACGCTGAGATTGTATCCTGCCGTGTCCACAATTCACTATTCTCACACGCAAATGCAATCATGCCATCATTAAGATCTGTGGTAATTACGTGCTTAGCGTTGGAATATGAAATGCAACAAGTTACCAGCGAAGCGAAGAGCAGAGCTAATGGAATCAACATTGCATAGCGTAAGGAAATACTACCTGGTTTCATATATCTAACAGATATAAAACAGACCAAAACTGAATCACCCCACCGAAATAATGGGTTGACCGAAGAATGTAGAGAGCATGGCAAGTGTGGCGAGCGTAAAATTGTGTTCACCACTCAGCCATCGGGTCACCTCATTAGGACGTTTGCCTACTGCTTCAGCAAGTTGTTTACGATTTAGCCCCTTCTCCTTCATCAGAGCATCCAATCTGTTTGAAATCGCAAAAGAAAGACGAGTTTCTTCCCTTTTTGCCGGTGGTATTTCATTAAATATATCCTGAAGATTAATATTGGCAGTTCTCATAAATCAAAGGTTTTATCGGTTTTGATTTCTTTTTCAGTTATTATTACATTGCCTAACCGGACTTCCTGCTTAAGAAGATTCTCGAACTTTTGCAAGTCCATTACATAACCTTGAAGGGTTTCATCATCCTCATAAGTTCTGCAATTTTTGACATCCCCATTTCCAAGAACAAGAATCTTATCTGTAAGTCGAAGACAGTACAGGCGAAGTTTTGATTTGATGATAGGAAGTGCGACGACTGAATCGCGCATCTTTCCCTCAGGGCGGAAATATCGTTCCAATGCTCCATTCGAAAGAATCTGTTGCAAGAAACGCATTATTGTTTGAAAGTCAGCATTCAAGACAGAGTCATTACGGAATCTCGAAACGAATTTCTCAAATTCGCTTTTATCGTCTGATAGAAATTGAATTGTGTACATGGTGCAGCTGTCAGTGCTGTTTACCAAGAGGAGTTCTACTTCGCTCATTATATTTTTCCTTTGTTTTACAACGCAAAGTTACGGAAAATGTTTAACATATATGTAAAACCCTTGAATTTTTTTCAAAGAAATACGAAGATTAACAACGAGGAACAACCGTCTCAATATAATGCTTCAATTACCAAAGTTTCTTTAGAAAGTTAAAGAAATTCTTTTCTGTGTGCACTATCTTCTTGGGGTGGGTTAGGTATTTCTAAAATCAGATGTAATGCAAAATTTCGAATACTAAATATTCAATCGATAGCACAAAGGCATATGCAAAGTTAATAAAGATACCTGACAAAACAAATAAATAAAACTTTTCTTTAACTTGCAGTGTTTCAAATTCAAAGTTACTTTTACTAAACAAATTATAAATATGAAGAAACTTCTATTTATCTTCGCAATGGCATTAGGGCTTACTATGACCGCTAATGCGTTGACATACGAAGAAGCCTTCGACTCAATCAAGGCCCTCCCTAACATGAAAGGCGTGGAAGGCACAGAAATCACCGGACAAAACGATTTTAGTTCCATCGGCATAACAAACGGCCAATTGCTTGTTTGGTACGGTGAAAAAGGTATGCAAACCGAAACCTATGGTAATGCAATTTACAAGATTATAGGTGAATTACCCGCTTCTGAGATAATTCAGTGCAAAATGACCGAAAGTGCGATATTTGCTATTTTTGCCAAACCTGTAACCTCAACTTCCAACCAAATCATAATTCTCTCAGATTCAGCTTACGCAGGTTTTACCGGGGCAATAATCGGATATATCTCAAATGATGCCCTTAATTCCCTGCGGTCAGCAATTCTAATTCCCCGACAAGAAGGCGGCACAGCCCTCTATCTTAATGTGATGAATTTTTAACATATCCCGCAATATAACCCATAATTCCACACGCGAATTATGGGCTTGCAAAGTTAAAAATATTCTACGTGAAATAACCTCCCTCTTACGTTAATCTTTCTCACCTAAAGAACCATTGGAGTCCCGAAGATTTGTGCGCAAAAAAAGTATCTCTTTTACACAAAATGAAGAAAAAGCAGTAATTTTGCAAATTTATTAAATCGCAAAATACAATGAATTATTCTGTGCTTTCTGAAAAAGCAGCCAAACGCGCGTTCGAGGTGCTGGAAGCATCAGGCGTAAAATCTATTTGGGAGCACGCGGGAGCCGAAGTCAGGCTTGTGGGGTCTTTACGCATGGGCTTGATTGCCAAACACCGCGACATAGACTTGCACGTCTATTCTTCCGGAATAACCGAAGAGAACAGTTTCGCCATTGCCGCGCAGATGTCAAAGAATCCCGATATCGTTGAAATCAAGTGTCTGAATGGTTTGCACACCGACGAGCATTGCATCGCCTGGCACTTAAAATATAAGATGGACGATGACGAGATCTGGCAAATCGACATTATCCACATCGAGCAGGGCACTCGATATGATGGATATTTTGAAGAAATGGCCGATAGGATTGTTGCCAAACTCACACCTGAAATAAGGGAAACTATCCTGTCAATGAAGTACAATACGCCCGACAACGAGGAAATTCATGGGGTAGAATACTACGAGGCCGTCATTGCAGATAATGTCACAAATCTACAGGAACTGAGAGAGTGGCTGAAAACAAGACGCACCAAACCATTCTATTACTGGATGCCGGATTAATATAATAAGAAAGGGCACTCTCTCGGAGTGTCCTTTCTTATTATCAATCCTCGACTGCTATCTATCCAAATTTAGAAAATTTCTTTTGCAGCATCAGCCCCACGGCGCACGATGTAGAGCTGTCCTTTCACAGGTTCTTTCACATGTCGTCCGCTCAGGTCAAAATATTCTACATCTTCTACGCCTTCATCCGTAAGTACCACTTCTGCTGAGGCGGTAAGCAATTCTGCAGCTGTATAGGTCGTTGTCATTTCGATATTGTCGACGTAATAAGTGATACGGATCGGTGTGGTGGCCCCTGCTCCTACGCCGGTGTTAAACTCCGCCTCGTTCGGATTAAGGAGCGAACGCCCGCCACATACATATGATTTCATTATCACGCGGCCCGGTGCTGAACTTTTAACGGAGAAAACAACGTTGCCGTTGACCACTTTGGAATTGATGTGAAACATCTCTTCAACTTGATTTCCCAATCGTGTGGCTTCGGGATAATTGGCCACGGCACCTCCGGGCACATAATAGGTTGCCTTCTCGAAGGCATACTTCCTTTGGGGATGTAGCACTGAGCTATATACTGTGGGCTCTACCCTTGCGCCATTATCCACTGCAAAAGCCCCGACAAGGTTGCAGCTATTATAGTCATCGGAATACTTATCCGCCAGCCAATACACGTTGGGCCGATGCACAGCCCCGTCGTTGTAGCAGAAGATCCTGCTATCTGAGCCGATGCAGCCAAAGGCTATCTGGTCAATCTTTGGATTTGTAGGGAAATACTGGCTCCACTCGTTTTTGTGAGACAAAACGCAACTCATATAGTCAGGAAACACTACTTTTGAGATTTTATTGCATCCATAAAATGCCCCCGGCGTCAGCTTATAGGGATTTGAGGGGGTTGACTCTACGTTGGAGACATCCACGCTCTCCATGTCTGCACACCCGGCAAACAAGCAAATTCCATTTGAGTGACTGTCGGCATTCCATGTGCTCATCGACCCGGGTTTATAATAAACCTTAGTAAGACCGCTTCCGGCAAAAATCGAATCGCCCTCGAGTCGCATCTCACCGCTGAGAAAGTAGTTTTTGAGCGACTTGCAGTTTTTAAACACTCCTGAGAGGTAGTACATCGGTTCCTTGCTGAATTTAACTGACGACAACGCCTTACATCCCTCGAATATATGGGTGGGCACTGAGTTAAAGGAATTCTCAAAAGTCACAGTGGTCAACGACTCGCATCCTGCAAAGAGATAAGCGCCCATCGATGTCACCGCTGCAGGTATAGTTATCATCTTTAGACCGCTACCGGCAAAAGCGGAGGTTGACAGATGTTTGATGCTCGCCGGAAATTTGATACCGGTCACTTCGGTGCAGTTGCAGAAAGCATGAGGATCAACCGTCGCTATCCCGTCGGGAATTGTAAACTCACCGGAAAAGTTTTTCGGCGGACAACAAATCAACTCTGTTGTGCTATATAACACACCATTTTTTGAGTGATAAAGTCCGGAATGGTCAACGTTCGGGTCATCATAGACAAAGATGTTTTTAAGATTGGGCATCGCGTAGAAGCAATTGAACGACCCGATACTCAGAGTGTCTTTAAATTTCAAGGAAGAAATCGTAGTCACCCCGACCATTGCATCAAATCCGAAGTTATCAAAACTCTCAGGCACATTATATCTCCCGGAATCGTTGGCCCCGGCCCATGCACAGGGGATTCTGTAGAGATATGCACCGTCTTTGCTCACGAGCAGGCCGTCATCAGTCGATGCAAATGCTTTATTTTCAGCCTTCACCGCAAACTTTTTTAGCTTGGGGCAATTGTAAAAATTGTAGCACGGTCCCCAGACTTCAGCTGAAAGTTGACCTATCTTGACAATCGAGGCAGGAAGGTTAACCTGAGTGAGCTCCGGAAGATCATTAAGAGCGTTAGAGGCGATGGCTGTGACTTGATAGGTCAGTCCATCCTTCACATAGCTTGACGGGATGGTGACTGAGCCGGAAGGGCCTGAACCTTGATAGCCTGTCAATGTGCACGTCTTTTTTGCAGTATTAAAGTCCCCGTAGGTGTAAGCTCCTTTTGCCACGCCTGCCATAAGAAAGAGCAAAGCAGTGACAACGAGTCTGTTAAATCTTTCTATCATAGGTGTTATGAGAAACATGATTACATTAGTAGATTTCTTTTGCAGTAGAAGCGCCGCGTCGCACGATGTAGAGATGACCTTTGGCAGGTGATAGGACTTCGCGTCCTTGCAGGTCAAAATATCGTGGAGCAATTTCTTTGTCATCTACATTTATGTCTTCGATTCCGCTGGCAAAGAATTCTGAAGCCGGATAGGTGTTTTGGAAAGCTACGTTATCAACTGTGTAGTGGATTGTGATTTCCTTAAATTCCTCTTGTGAGAGACCTGTGGAGATAATTGAGGCCGCAGGGTTATAAAATTCTTTTGCGTTTATGATTACTTTATCAATCTTGATACGTCCTTCAAGCCCTGTCGCCACATAGAAGCAAACTTCATCATTTTGCTTAATCACTGATAGAGTGTACATTGACTTTATTACTCCCCCTACACTGAGCACTTGCGTGTAGTTATCGCGTGCGAAAGGCGGGATATAATACGTAGCATTGCTGTAAAGATAGAAATCCGGAGGAGTCAGCGATTCAATAAAGAAAGTGGGCTTTAGTTTGGCTCCATCTTTGAGCTGAATGGCATCGGCGATCGTGTAATATTGGCCGCGTCCGCTCAGATCGGGGCGAAGGTAGATTGTGGGCTCAAAGGTTTTGTTGCCGGAATAGATAAACAGAGGCTCTTTATTGACCACGGTGTAGCTTCCAAGAGCGATTTTCTCGAGGTTTGAGCCCTCGCCGAAATAGTAATCTTCTGAAGCAAGTGCGTTGGCGAAATTGCTCAATCGGGGTAGATATACTTCTTTAAGTTTGGGACAGTTATCTGCGAAATTATTGGCAATGGTGTAGGCGCGGTTTGTGATGTCGATGTTCATCAGGTCGATTTTGGTCAGATTTTGACAATCTGTAAAGGTGTACCAGCCTGACTCGCTTCCGGTGTGAGCTTGGTTAGGAGCTGCACTGTTATAGACCAGTTCCACAACGCCGATATTGGCTAAAACCGAGTCGTATTCTGCAAAGTATGAGGCTGAGAATGGATAATCCTTGAGCGAAGTGCAGTTTTTAAAGGCACCGCTTTTGAGAGTGGCAGGCTGGTTTTTGCGATAGTTTACTGTCGTAAGGGAGCTGCAACCGGTGGCGAAATGAGTGGGAATCGTAGTGACGTTGCCGTTGAAAGTTATGGTTTTCAGCGACTTGCAATTATAGAAAGTGAAACCCTCGGCCGAGAGTTGGAAGTTTTCGTTAATCACAATCGACAGCAAGCCTGAGCCGGCAAAGGCTGATTTACCGATTTTGAGGGTTTGAGATGGTGAGGTCGAGAATGATCCGAGATAAATGCAGCCGCCAAAGGCGAAATCGCCCAGCTCTTTGAGGGAAGATGGAGCTGCAAAAGATGAAACCATAAGCCGGGGTGGACAGAAGCGCAGCACGGTCTGATCTTGGCTGTAGAGCATATCATTGACAGCTTTAAGTTTACCGTTAGATGCTGTGGTTACAAATTTTGCCAGTTTGGTCATAGTGTTGAAGCCGGGATTGCCGTAAAGGGTTTCATTGCCTGATAATGTTAGCGAACTGATCGTAGAGTTTTCTGCAAATGCGTCTTCGATAATTTCGGAATATGTGACCTGAAAACTGGACGCTGTCACAATCACTGCTTGCGGAACCTTAACAAGCGCTGACACCGAAGGGCGAATCAGGCAGCCCAAGCCATCGGCCTTATATACGGGATTGGCGGAATTCACAGCAAATTTCAGGAGTTTCGGACATCCGTAGAAGTTTTCGGCCGGCCCCATCGGACCATCGCCATTGCTACCGATAGAGGTGATAGTGGCAGGAATGTTGATTTGAGTCACGGCGGGCATGTTGTCCAACGCATGAGGGGCGATGTGGACTATGGTGTACTGCGTGCCGTTGATTTTGGCTGATGATGGGATTGTCCATGATCCGGAAGGAGCATCACCGGTCCAGCCTGTGATTTTGCATGTCTTTGCAGCTTCATCGTAGACTTCATAGGTGCAGGTTATGGCATGAGCAGCCGCCCCAAAGCCTAAAACTACTAATGCTGAAAGGAACGAACGTTTAATCATTTGATTGAAATTTATGGTTTGAGAGTGAATTTGTGTAATGGATGAAGATGCCGCAAAGTTACATTATTATATAAGGTACAGCCTGACATTCATGGTCTATTAATAGTCTACAATGGTCTACATGCGACTTTTCGGTATACTATATCCGATTTTTTGTAGTAATTTTGTCGGAAAAACTTAACCAACGCCTTTTTGCAAATGTCCCATACTCCTCGCTTTCAACCAGCTTTATTCTCCATCATCCTTGCTTTTTTGTGTATCACTTCATCGTGTGATCGCCGGCAAAATCTCGACCCTTATGGCTGGGAAGCCATCGGCGAGCCCTTTGACTCTCTGGTAGTGGCCTTGGAAGTGGCTTGGTACGAAGGCGCCGATCTCGACCACAAACACCAATTAGTGGACCAACTTAGTCAGGCTGCTGACAATAGGAGTGATATACCACAGGCTCGAATCAGAGCTGAGTTATGGGAAGGTCGGCTGGCTTATAGCTCCGGCGATGAATCCGCAGCCATGAACCATTATAAT
>CAZNRK010000007.1:20805-44760 GCA_964575435.1 uncultured Bacteroides sp. | reverse complement strand
CATGAACCATTATAATAATGTGGCCGCGCTTACTGATTCTGTTCGTTTCCCCTATGAAACTCACCGTCTGCAATGGCTCACCGACGAGGATTTTCCCGGTTACACCCTTGATACATATAACCACATCAAAGGCATGGCTCAATTTTTTGAAGATTCGGGCGATAGATTGATGGGCGGCGCCCAATGGACCGACTTGGCTATGTTTCTCTATGATATGGGCATGACCCGTCGCGCTGCACAGCTGCTCGATCGCGCAGATTCGCTCTACCGTTTGGGGGGCTTCACACGCCTTCTCAACGGTAATATCATCAACCGCTCGAAAATTTACTTTCAGATGGGGAGGAAGGATGAAAGCAAGGGAATGCTTCTCCGGGCTTTGGCCGACTCTGTATATGCCCGCGACCCTTATGGCTTGGGCATCCTGTATGACTGTCTGGTTTTTCATCATGCCGATTCCTCAGCCCTATTCAAGGCCTATGATTTAGTCCGCGAAGATTCTTCCCAGCTTGCCCTGCAATCATTCTACACCGGTGCTCTTTCGGCTTACTATCTGAATCGAGGAGAGATAGATTCGGCTATCGTCTACAGTGATCTTTCGGCAGATCTCATCTCCAACATTGAGATGCCGGTCCAGCTCAACGATGTGCTGGCCTGGCGCAGCGATGTGCTTCTGGCTGCTGGACGCGACAAAGAGGCCTACCCCATTATCCATCAGCGACTTGAACTTGCCGAAGAAATTGCCCGGACCACAAAACTCGATGAGGTGATGACACACGACTTCCAGGAGCGCCTCGCAGCAGCCGAGCGAGCTGACGACCGGCGGGTGTTCCGCACTCGTCTTATCGCCTTGTGCATCGTATTGATACTCACCCTCTTATCCTTTTCTGTGATTTTTTGGCAACGACGCCGCAACCAACGCACTCGCCTGCATGCTATGCAACAAAAACTCGACTTGGAGAAATCGCAACGTCGAGTCCTTGCAATGAAGCTCGCTCTTGACGAGAAAGAGCAACTTTTGTCATCGATTCGGGATCAACTCGCTAAAAACACCACCGACAATCTCAACACTCGTCTCGAATCTTTGATAAAAACCCACTCCGCGGGCCTCAGCGATGAACGCACTACTTTTATGCAAACTTTCACTGAGGTCAACCCTGAGTTTGAACGCCTGCTCAGATCAATTAATCCCTCCTTGACGACGGGTGACTTGCGTTTGGCCTCAATGATATCTGTAGGTCTGACCAACAAGCAGATAGCCGGTGCGCTCGGTGTGCGTCCCGAGTCGGTGAAGCAAGCCCGTTGGCGCTTGCGCTCCAAGCTCGGTCTGGGTCGTGATGACTCGCTCGAGGCATTCCTGTCCTCCCTCGGCTGAATCTTTTCTGATTTTACGTTATCAACTGATATTTCGAGCATCTAACCGAACCAAACTCCTTCTCAGGCGTTCCTTATAAGAAGAGTCGAAACCGACACTTCTATAATAGCAAGAATTTATGAAAAAGTTAATACTCAAAGGTGCGATGGTCGCACTTTCTTTAATCTCAGGATCTATGTTTATGAATGCACAAAAATCTTATATCTTCCTCGCTCCCGGTGTGGAGGAGGTGGAGGCAACTGCCACAATCGATGCCCTGCGTCGAGCTGAAATCCCTGTAGTCACTGTAGCCGTTTCGGATAACCTTCAAGTAAAAGGCGCCACCGGTCAGACCCTCGTGGCCGATTCTCTAATCTCGGAAGTCAACACCGAAGAGGCCGACTGGCTGATCGTGCCGGGAGGTGATCCCGGAGCGCAGAACCTCTACGCCAACGCTGATGTGAGAAATAAACTCACGGCTCACTACAGGAAGAACGGACGCATTGCCTCGATTTGCGCAGGTCCGGCTGTGGTCCTTGCCCCGCTCGGAATCTTAAAAAACAAAAAAGCAACGTGTTATCCCGGTCTTGGCGATGCAATCAACGCCAACGGTGGTGAATACGTAAAGCAGACTGTGGTGATCCAACCCCAACTCATCACCTCAGAAGGCCCCGGCACCACCCTACCCTTCGCCATTGAAATTATCCGAGCCACCAAAGGCGATCAGACTGCTCAATCCATCGCCTCGGCCATGCTCGTTCAACCCTAAACAACGTAAGGTCGCCAACAGCGACGGCCGACTCAAAACTAACATAACAAACTTACAATGACCGCATTTGCGGTCATTTTTTTGTCCGGGGAAAATTCTCATTCCCATCCGGACGCATATAATTTTTATAATTCGTGTAATTCGTGAAATCCGTAGTTTTGGGATAACGCTGTGAGAGCGGCGTCGAGACGTGGGAGGGGGTTTGAATAGTGGTTGCCGGGCACCCATTGAAATTCTACATCCACACCTGCGTCTTTGAGGCTCTTGACAATGGCCTCGGTATGTTCACCAACGCAGTCAAAGGCTTTGACCTTTGATTTTGGCTCTTGGATGCCAAGGAGGAAATACGCAAAGCCTTTCTTGTTGCTAAAGTTTTGCTTTCCAAACCATTCCATGAATCCTTCGTACCAAAACGACCCGGAAAGGCTCACGATATTATCAAACACATCGGTCTGCGGCCACTGCCACAGGGCAAACAATCCCGACATCGACACCCCAACGAGCGTTCGCTCTGCATTAGTGTTGATACCCAAAGTCTTCTCTACTTCAGGAACAATGTTTTGAGTCAGCAATTTAAGAAATTCTGGCGATTCCCCTTTAAAGTCGGCCGTACCTGCCGGGACTGCTGCTGCGGGCCACGGGCTGAACACGTTCTCCCAATCCATGTCGGTGATCGACACAAGTGTGATTCCGTATTTCTTTGCCGCCGGCTCAAGCCATGAGGCAAGCGAAGGCATAGGATAAAGAATATATGCTATACGACTTGTATTGACCGCCGGGCTGAGGTGACACGTTAGTCCCTGAATTTCAATTTTCTTGTTCATCATTCATAAAAATTTAATAGCAACTATCAAAACATATATTGCTATAAAATATTAACGCTCCAAAACACTTATAGTTTTCTAAAAAATCAGAGGTGGGCACTCGGGGAAGTGCTCACCTCTCACATTTTATGAAACGATTATTTATCCTACGATTTCCGCAGGCAGGATAGGCATGGCGCCTTTCTTTGTGCAGACGAATGCGGAAGTCTGCACGGCACAAGCGTGGGCTTCTGTTACAGATTTGCCCTTCAGGATCTGGGAGATAAATGCAGCGGTGAACGAATCTCCGGCACCTACCGTATCGGCCACTTCGACCTTAGGAGTGGGCTGGAATGAAACACTACCGGGAGTGAAGACATAGCTGCCGTTGATGCCGCAGGTAAGGATGAGCATCTTAAGGTTGTACTTGCCGAGCAAAATCCAGCACTTGTCCTGGAGGTCAATGCCGGGATAGCCAAACATACGGCTCACGGTGACCAGCTCCTCATCGTTGATCTTCAAAATGTTGCATCGCTTCATGGAGTTGCAGAGGATTTCCTTGTTGTAGAATCCCTGGCGGAGGTTCACGTCAAAGACCACGAGTGAGTCTTCGTTCTGAGGCATGGCATCGAGAAATCTGTTGATGGTGTTGCGCGACACCACGTTGCGCTGAGCCAGCGACCCGAAGCACACGGCCTTAGTGTTCATGGCGATTTGCTCCAGATGGGCGGTATAAGGGATATTGTCCCACGCCACATTCTCTTTGATGTCGTATTGAGGAATACCGGCCTGGTCGATTTCCACCTGTACGGTGCCGGTGGGATAAGGCACGATGGCAATATGATGGTGGAGGCCTTTGGAGTTGAAGTTTTCGATGATTTCATGGCCCAGGGGGTCATCGCCCACTGCGCTGATCACACGGCTGGGAAGTCCGAATTGCGATACGTGGTATGCGAAGTTGGCAGGAGCGCCACCGATTTTCTTACCTTCGGGGAGCACGTCCCACAGGGCCTCGCCCATTCCTACTACTAAGTCTTTCATTTTTGTTCTACTGTTTTGATTTTCGTGGTATAATATAAGAGGTAAATCACGCCGATAGTCATCACGGCCACTGCTCCGGCCACACCCACTGCATCCTGGGCAAAACCCATGCACAGGGGGAACACCGTGCCGCCAAACAGGCCCATGATCATAAGGCCGGACACTTCATTTTTCTCCTTGGGCTGGCGATTGAGCGCTTGAGCGAAAATTACGCTGAAGATGTTGGAGTTGCCGAATCCGATGCATGCGATAGAGGCAAGGACGATCACCTGCGAGGTGGCTACAAAAAGCCCGATCATGCCAAGGAGCATGCAGCCTACGCTGAAGGCAAAAAATTTCTTTGCCGAGATCTTGGCCAGGATAAATGAGCCAAGCAGACAGCCGCCGGTGCGGAAGTAGAAGTATATCTGAGTGCCGAGCACGGCTTCCTCAACGGTAAGGCCGAATTTTTCGTTGAGAATCTGAGGTGCGAAGGTGTTGGTGCCCACATCGATGCCCACGTGACACATAATGCCGATGAAGCAAAGCAGCACAAAGGGAACGCGAAGCAGCACGACACATTCTTTCAGACCTGTCACCTTATCGGGCTTCTCCTCTTCTATAGGAGTGGCGCCAAGGGCAGCAACCGACAGCAGGCACATCACTGCGAAAATGGGGAAAAGCACACGCCAGCCCAGACCTAATGTGGGCATCAGGGCAGCTGCACCCCAGGCCATGATATACGGTGCAAGCAGCGAGGCCAAAGCCTTCACAAATTGACCGAAAGTAAGGGTAGAAGCCAAACGCGCGGGGTTGATGAGACCTGACACAAGCGGATTGAGCGAGGTCTGCATCACGGTATTGCCGATTCCGAGGAGAGAGAAGGCAATGAGCATCGTATAGTATCCGGTATGGAAAATTGGAATCACGAGAGAGACGAAGGTGAGCACAAGAGAGAAGAGCACAGTCTTCTTGCGTCCGATCTTATTCATCAGAATGCCTGTGGGCACCGAGAAGATCAAAAACCAGAAAAAGACGAGCGAGGGGATGAATCCGGCTTGGGCAGCCGAGAGGTTGAGGTCGGCTTTCACAAAATTTGTGGCCGAGCCCACGAGGTCGACAAATCCCATGGAGAAGAAGCATAGCATCACCGGGATGATCTGCACCAGAAAAGATTTCTTGTCAGTGGCGATAGATTGTGACATAAAGAGATATTTGATAATAGGGTATGGAAAATCTGACTTACTTATTTTGTACCGGCTGGATTGAGCGAGTATACTTTCAATCCTTTTGCACGGGCTTTACCTCCGAAGGCCTGGAGGGATAGTTCGGTGAATGGCTCATTGGGAAAGACAAGGTTGGTCATCACAAACTTACCGTTGTTGCCAAATAATTCAATGCTTGAGCGATCCACGTAGATGCGCAGATCCAGGGTGCCGTCAGTCTCGAATGTGGGAGCAACTGTCACAGCGGGGAAGTTCTCGCTGAAATCTATCACTCCGCTCCGGCTGCGGTCCATTGCCATGGTGTGGGCTTTGCAGTTGTAAGTGATCAGGACTTTATCACCGGCGGGGTTAGAGAGAGTGATCAGAACAGAGTCGGCTGTTTGAGCCTCCAGGTCTGTCAGGATCTCGCAAATGCCGGAGTTGGCGCTCGGTAGAGCAATCCTGCGCGGATTTTTGGAGATAGAGAAGCGAGAAAGGTTGGCCGTGGTTTTGCCTCTGAGTGAAAGCAGTTCGGGAGAAGGCATGGATGAAGCATACACTTGACCGTCGGGGGCGGTGAAGAGGCCTATTTCGCGCGGCAGAGTGTTTGCGCTGCGAAACTGCATGGTGGGCACCTCTGCGGCATATTGCCAGTTGCTCATCCAGCCGATGGCTGTGCGTCGGTTATCGGGAGCATTGCTCCAGCTCACAAGGGCGTAGTTGTCCTTACCAAAGTCAAGCCATTTTGTGGACACATTACCTTCAGCGTCAGTGTCGACTTTGAAGGTCTTGCCGTCCCAATCTCCGGTGAAATATTGAATACCCGAACCGCCGAAGGGCCCACCGGGATTGATATTGCAGATGAGCACCCACTTTGAGGCATCCGTGCCGGCGACAGGCAGCTCGAAGAGATCGGGACATTCCCACACACCCTCTTGCGCCCCCAGCCCCTTGCCGAAGCTGCTGCTCAGGGTCCAGGTTTTCAGGTCGGGAGAGGTGAAGAAAAGCATCTCGCGGTCGAGAGCGTGAGCAAGCGTCATATTCCACTCACCGGTGGTTTCATTCCAGAAAATATTCGGGTCGCGAGCCTCGCTCTCAAGGACGACAATGGGGTTGGATGCAAGCTTCTCAAATGTGAGGCCATCGTCATTGCTATGCGCCAGGCTCTGCATTTGGCTTGTGGCTGCTGAAGTGTAAAGGGCCACAACAGCATCCTCTCCGAAGCCTGCCTTATTCTCATGGTCCACAACGCAGCTGCCGCTGAATATTGCACCCAGCCCGTCGGGGCGAAGGGCTGCAGGCTGGTGATCCCAGTTGACGAGGTCGGTAGAGGTAGAATGCCCCCAGGTCATGTTTTGCCACTTTGACCCATAGGGATTCCATTGGTAGTAAAGGTGCCAGAGGCCGTCTTTGTAGAACATGCCATTGGGGTCGTTCATCCATCCGTAGAGCGGTGTGTGGTGGAAGAGCGGACGATATTTCGTTTCTTTATCACGCAGGTCAAGCGTATCGGTAAGTGTCAATCCCTTCCAGAACACATCGCCTTTGGCCTCGCGCACTGATCCGCGGCCCTGGGGCGTAACGATGTCAAGGATCACATTGCGACCCTGATAGGGAGAAAGGTCGAAAGGTACGTTGTAGTCGGTTTTTGTCTTGGCCAAACGCACGTAAATGGTCTCTGCAATGTTGCCGTCTACGATTACGTTGATGCGGGCGTCGTCGTTGGCCTCCTGCACCGGAAGCATCAGATAGCGCCCCTGTCCGGTCACTCTCACCAGGGTGTTATTGATCCCCGGGTGACTTACCTCCACGCTCTCGTTGGCGCTGACGGTCATGGCCGAAATGGCTGTGACCCCGCAGATCATGATGTTTTTTATTCTTTTACTAATCATATTTGATATAATGAATTTAACTATTTCGTGAAATAAAAATGCAAACCTAAAACAAATTCTTTTTCCCAAAAGAAACAAAACCCTAAACCAATCATTTATAATCCTTGAGAAATTTCTGCTTGTCGATTTTCGACAGTGCAAAACTACAAATAATTTATTTCCCCGTCATTACAAATTCCGTGCTTTAAGTATTAAAAATGTTGCAAGGCAAGATTTCTTGCACTTTATGCACTAATTTTCATAGAATTATTAGTAAATTTGCAGAGCCGAAAACCTCAATACCATTAAAAAATGAACTCAAGACATTTTTTATACATTCTTTATATATGTGTGCTCATGCTTGGGGCGAGTCTCTGTGGCTGCAAGCATGAAAAGGTGTGGCGCATCGGTGTGTCGCAATGCTCGCAAGACGACTGGCGCACAAAAATCAACGAAGAGATCATCCGCGAGGCCATGTTTCACGACAACGTCGAGGTGGAAATCCGCTCGGCCGACGATTCCAGCGACAAGCAAATCAATGATATCAGATATTTTGCCGACAACGGTTTCGACATCATCATCGTTTCGCCAAACGAAGCCGCGCCGTTGACACCGGTCATAAAAGACGTCTACGAAAGCGGGCTGCCGGTCATCATTTTTGACCGCAACATCGAGGGCGACACCTACACTGCCCGTATCGGCGCAGATGACGTAGGCTTAGGCCGCTCTGCCGCAAATTATGCCCAGGCCATGCTCGGCTCGGGCCTTAAAGCCATCGAGATTTGCGGCCTTCCCGGCTCCACTCCTGCCGAGGGCCGAAAAAAGGGATTTAATGAGACCTTTACCGCAGCGGGCAACAGGGTTCTGGCCAGTGTGCCCGGCAACTGGAACAAAGAAGACGCCGTGCGCGCTGCTGACTCGCTTCTGAAAGTGTTGCCCGACGTTGACCTTATCTATGCTCACAACGACCGCATGGCCATCGGTGCCTCAGAGGTGGCCCGCAGCTTGGGGCGCTCCGACATTAAAATCATCGGCATTGACGCAGCGCCAAACATCGGAGTGAAAGCCGTGGCCGACGGTGTGATAGATGCCACCTTCCTCTATCCCACAGAAGGGCATCGCCTGGTGCTTAAAGCATTGGAAATTCTCAACGGCGAGCCTTATGAGCGCGAGACCATCCTCCCCACCACATCTGTCGTGGATGCAAGCAACGCTGATCTGCTCCTGCTCCAATACGAGGCCATCAAAGACGAAACGAATAAAATGGAGACCCTCAAAGCAAAGTTTGACGACTACTGGGCTCGCCATTCATCCCAGACTCTGCTATTCTACGCCAGTATCGTAATCATCATCCTGCTCACGGGCGTGGTCTTCCTTGTGCTCCGTGCCTTCTGGCAGCGCAGACGTCAAAACAAGATCCTCGAAGAGCAACGCGACCGCGAGCGCGAGCTTAACGAAAAGCTCAAAGAGGCCACAAGCGCCAAGCTCATGTTTTTCACCAACGTCTCTCACGACCTGCGCACACCCCTTACCCTTATCTCCGAACCCGTGGCCCAACTGGCTGAAGCCGACAACCTTACCTCCCGGCAGCAAAATCTGATAAAGATCGCCGACAAAAACGTCAGAATCCTGCGTCGCCTCATCAATCAGATTCTTGATTTCAGAAAATACGACAACGACAAAATGCGTCTTGACTTGGTTGAGGTAGATATCTCAAGGTGCATCTCCGACTGGCTGGAATCTTTCAACGCCCTTGCCAAAAAGCGCCACATGAAGCTCTCGGCAGAGATCGACTGCCCCACTCCGGCGCTCATGGCCGTTGACATTGAAAAGATAGAGCGGGTGATGTTTAATCTCATCTCAAACGCCTTCAAGTACACGCCCGACAACGGCGAAATCCGTGTCCGCCTCAGCTTTGAGCACGATAATGCTGTGATTTCAGTTTCCGACACCGGGCAGGGCATCAGCGAGCGCGATTTGGGCAACATTTTTGACCTCTTCTATCAAGTTGACCAGGTGCATCCCCACGGCTCCGGCATCGGACTTTCGCTTTCTAAGGCGTTTGTTGAGCTGCATGGTGGCACTTTGGAAGTGGAAAGCGAGTTGAAGAAAGGATCTGTGTTCCGAATAACCCTTCCGGTGCGTCATGTGGCTGATTCTGCCACTGAAACTCAATCGCTCATAACAAGCGAGGATGTTGAAGCCGAATTGGGCGCCATCGATGAAGACGCCGAATTTGACCAATCAAAGCCCCTCCTGCTCATAATCGACGATAACCGCGACATCCAGCACCTTGTCGAGGAGCTGATGCAACCCCACTATAACGTCATCACAGCCTCAGGGGGCTCCGAGGGCATCCGTAAAGCCGTGAAATATGTCCCCGATCTGATTATTTGCGACGTGATGATGCCGGGAATTGACGGCTACGAATGTTGCCGGAGATTGAAGGAGGAGGTTTCCACCTCTCACATCCCGGTGCTTATGCTCACTGCCTGCACAATGGACGAGCAGCGCGTGCAGGGCTACGAATGTGGCGCCGACGGCTATATGTCAAAGCCCTTCTCGGCTTCTGTGCTTCAAGCCCGGTGCGCATCGCTAATCGAGAATCGCAAACGCATCCAGCAGCTGTGGTCTCAAAGCTCGAAGGAGACACCCGCCCCCCAGGCTTCTCGCCCTCAAACCAAACCCGCGGGCGACATCGATAACGATTTCTACCGCCGATTCCTTGAAATCTTCACCGCTGAAATTAGCAATTCCGACCTCTCGGTTGATGCTCTTGCCTCAAAAATGGGATTGGAGCGAACCCAGTTCTACCGCAAAATCAAGGCCCTCACCAATTTCTCTCCCGTTGAGCTCATGCGCAACCTGCGCCTGAAGCACGCACGGCACCTTCTGAAGACCTCCGACCGCTCTGTCAGCGAAATCGCATATGACTGCGGATTCTCCACTCCGGCCTACTTCACACGCTGCTACCGCGAGGCATTTGACGAGACTCCGTCTGAAACCCGCAGCAAACTCCGCTGATCATCCCTCCCGTATCCGACTCCGGCCCTGTCCTTCTCTATGGACGGGGCTTGTTTTTTACTTTTGTTGCAAAAAATAGCAAATTCCGTGGATTGCATGATTTTTTATAAGATTTGCAACATATCTTACATCATCCCCCTCATATTACATATAATTTTGCGGCAGAAATTTTTACTAAAACCAATAAATATCAAACATGAAAAAAGCAATTCTCAGTGCCTTATTGCTGCTGGTAATAGCAATTGCCGCACAAGCGCAGAATATTACTGTGCGGGGCACCGTGGTCTCTGCCCTCGATGGCGAGCCGCTTATCGGAGCAAGCGTGATCTCTGATGCAGAAGCAGGCCGAGGCGTCAACACCGACCTCGACGGCAACTTCCAGATCTCTGTGCCCGAAGGTTCAAACCTTACTGTATCTTATGTAGGATACAAAACCAAAACCATGAAAGCTGAGCCAAACATGACCATCGCCCTCGAAGAGGATTCAGCCCTGCTTGACGAGGTGGTTGTGGTGGGCTATCAGACTGTGCGCAAAGCCGACCTCACCGGTTCGGTGGCCGTTATGAACATGAACGAGCCTCTGAGCGAGAACTCCGGCAACATCATGAATTCAATGGCCGGCAAGCTCCCCGGCGTGAACGTTATCCCTGATGCCGCTCCGGGTGGCACCGGTTCGATTCGCGTGCGGGGTATGTCAACAGCCAACTCAAGCAACGATCCCCTCTACATT
Source organism: uncultured Bacteroides sp. (assembly GCA_964575435.1). Classification (GTDB taxonomy): domain Bacteria; phylum Bacteroidota; class Bacteroidia; order Bacteroidales; family Muribaculaceae; genus CAG-873. The sequence goes on along the minus strand of CAZNRK010000007.1, from coordinate 33,987 downwards.
ATCGACGGTGTCCCCACCGACAATATCAACTGCATCAATCCCTCTGACATCGAGTCGATGCAGGTGCTCAAAGACGCAGCCTCAGCTTCTATCTATGGCTCGCGTGCCGCCAACGGTGTGGTCATCATCACCACAAAGCAAGGCAAAGGCGACCGCATGAGCATCAACATCAACTATGCAGCCAGCGCCCAGACCGTGGCCAAGCGCTACAAAATGCTCAATGCCGAGCAATGGGGTCAGGCCTACTGGACTGCATCGTCCAACTCCAACATCGCTCCCTCACACGTCCTCTATGGCTCAGGCGCCACTCCCGTGCTGCAGCAGTACGTTGACGGCAATCCCAACTTCCCCACCACCAACACCGACTGGCAGGATCAGATCTACCACACTGCTTGGACCAACAACCTCACCGCTTCGATCTCCAACAATACGGAGAAAGGCTCTGTGATGTTCTCCCTTAACTATATCAACCAAAACGGTAACATCAAAGACACATTCTACGAGCGCTACTCAGCCCGTGTGAATTCTCACTACGATTTCAACAAATACATCTCTGTGGGCGAGAACCTGATGGTGGCTCGCTGGACAAATCGCGGCGTTGACGTAGCCGGCGACCGTGGTATTCCCTTCACTGCCATGAGCCAGCACCCTGCCCTGCCCGTGCGTGGCCTTAACGGTGACTGGACTCTCCCCCTGAGCCTCATCGCCTCTGACCTTGCCAACCCCGTGCAGCTCATCTCCAACGCAAAAGACAACAATCTGGCCTCCTGGCGTATCCTCGGCAATGCCTACCTTGAAGTGAAACCCATCGAAGGCCTGTCGCTGAAAACTAACATCGGTATCGAGCACAGCCAATACTTCAACAACACCCTTGGCCGCGCCGTGAATCCCGGTGATGTCAACAGCATGTCGAGCGACTACGGCCAAGGCGACACATGGACCTGGACCAATACCGCCAACTATAACAAAACCTTTGCCGAGAAGCATCACCTCACAGTCCTGCTGGGCACCGAGGCCATCGGTTACACATTCCGCAACCTTTCTGCCTCACGCGAGGGCTACGCTTTCGAGGATTCCGACTATATGCAGATCGGTGCCGGCACAGGCACTCGCAACAACGGTGGCGGCAAGACCCAATGGGCTGTTTTTTCCCTCTTTGGAAAAGCCGACTATAACTATGGCGACCGCTATCTGGCATCGTTCACCATCCGCCGCGACGAAAACTCCCGCTTTGCCAAGGGCTACCGTGCAGGTGTCTTCCCCGCCCTGTCTCTGGCCTGGCGTCCCACTCAGGAAGAATTCTTCCCCACCAACGACATTCTCAACGACCTGAAGATCCGCTACTCATGGGGCCAGAACGGTAACGCAAACATCCCCTCTCTCTATCCCACATATTCAACCTATATCTTCAACACCGGCAACGGCGCCTACGACCTCTCCGGAACCAACTCTTCCACCACTCCCGGTATCACTCTTGGCTCCCTCACCGACGAACCCTCCTGCAAGGCTAATCCCAAACTGAAATGGGAGACCACATACCAGAACAATATCGGTGCCGACTTCGTCCTCTTCAACGGCAGAGTCAACATCAGCGCTGACTATTACATCAAGAAGACCAAAGACATGCTCACCATCCCGCCGGCTCTCGACGTGGCTGGCGAAAAGGCCGCCATCTGGCTCAACACCGGCGACATGAAGAATACCGGTTGGGAGGTATCTGTGGCTTATCACAGCCCCATGTACGGCGACTTCTCCTGGAACGGTTCACTCAACCTCTCGCAATACAAGAATAAACTCATCAACCTCAACTCTCTGCAGAAATTCATCGGTGGCGACCAGCGCCTGATTCCCGGCGAGGCCATGGGCGTATACTTCGGCTACGTCTGCGACGGCATCTTCCAAAACGCTGAACAAGTGGCCAACCACGCCACCCAGCCCGGCGCTGCCCCCGGCCGTCTGATCTATCGCGACCTTGACGGCAACGGTGTGGTCGACGACAACGACCGCTGCATCATCGGCGACCCCAATCCCGACCTCTCCATGGGTATCAACCTCGGCCTCCGCTACAAGGCCTTCTCTCTGGATATGTTCTTTGCCGGCGATTTCGGATTTGACATCCAAAACCACATGAAGCGTCAACTCCTGTCAATGAACTATGGCAACATCTCCACCAACCGCGGTGTCGATATCCTGAAGGCATGGACTCCATCCAACACAGGCAGCGACATCCCCGCCCTCTCGCTCACTGACGACAACAACGAGTCTCGCTTCTCCTCCTACTACGTAGAGAACGGCTCCTACATGAAGATGAAATATCTCAAGCTCTCTTACACGCTTCCCAAAAGCCTCATCAGCAAAATCGGCGCTATGAACCTCGATGTTTACGGTCAGGTTGAGAATGTCTTCACTCTCACTAAATACACCGGTCTTGACCCCGAAATCCTCCCCGGCGAATATGGCGCTCACATCGACAACGGTGCTTATCCCCGCCCCCGCACCTTCACGATCGGACTTAACCTCCAATTCTAACCCAATTGCACATCCAAAAATATGAAAACTTTCAAAACAATCATAAAAAACGCTCTCTGCGCTGCTGCTCTGGCCTCTATGGCCGTTGGCACCACAGCTTGCGAAGACCTGCTCGACACTAAGCCTCAGGGCGTCTTCACTGACGACCTAATCGGCGATAAAGAGGCCGACGGTTTCCTCACCAGTGCATACGCATCGCTTCTGTGCCACTTCTTCGGCAATAATGAATCGTTTGCCGGTCCCATCAACAACTGGGTCTTTGACGTCCGCTCTGACGATGCACTCAAAGGAGGCGACGGCGTCACAATGGAAGGCTATATCCACCAGCTCGAAGTGGGCAACGTGCAGAGCGACAACGACGTGGCCAACTTCAAATGGCGCAACAACTACTATTCAATCAGCCGCTGCAACACCGCCATCAACGCCATCCTCAATGCCGGTTCTATCTCTGCAGAGAACAAAGCCGCATATGTCGCTGAAATGAAGACCCTGCGTGCCTATTTCTACTTCGACATGCTGCGCATCTTCAAGATGTTTCCTTATTTCGACGAAACTGTGACCGACCCCAGCTCCTGCCGTGCAGATGAATACACTCGTGAGGAAATCGTAGGCTTCATCAAGCAGGACCTCCGCGACAGCTACGAGAAGCTCCCCAAAACCCAGGACCAGCCCGGTCGCTTCAACAAATACGTGGCAGCTGCTCTGCTGGCACGAGTGGATCTCTTCACCTCTGATTGGGTTGAAGCTGAGAAGTATGCCGGCTACGTCATCGACAGCAACCAATATGAGCTCTATCCCAACTTCCTTGACATGTCCAAGCCGGAATATAACAACATGTACGAGTCCGTGCTGGCCATCCAGTTCTCTTCAGCTAACTCTCCCGACCAGTACAACTTCAGCAACTACCTCAACTGCACCTGGTCAGAAGGTAACCTCTACGGCAACGGAGATGATTTCTATCTCGCATCGCAGAATCTCGTCAATGCTTTCCGCACTGACGCCAACGGCCTGCCCCTCTTTGACTCTTACAACAGCGAAAACGTAGATCGTGCCGACTACGATGGCAACGTCGACCCTCGTCTCGATTTCACCCTCGGCCGCATCGGCATGCCCTGGCGCTCGCACATGTACAATGAGAAATGGTGTCGCAATCTTGAGCTCTACGGCCAGTACTCAGGCAAAAAGCCCTACCCCTCTCCCGAATCGCCTTACGTGAAGCCCGGTATCGTGCCTTGGGGCGCATCTTCGCTCAACTGCATCCTTATCCGCTACGCCGACGTCATGCTTATGAAAGCTGAAGCCCTGATCGAGCAAGGCAAGAATCTCGACGAAGCCCGCAACCTCATCAACGCCATCCGCAACAAGGCTGCCCGCTCGGTGGATGCCGCTTACCAGCCCGTCGACTGCAACCCCATGGTGGCCAACTACGCCGTGAAGGAATACCCCGCTGCCGGTTGGAATCAAGCATATGCCCGCAAGGCTGTGCGCATGGAGCGCCGCCTGGAGCTGGCTATGGAAGGCCTGCGCTGGTTTGACCTGGTGCGCTGGGGCAACGTGGTGGAAACCATGAACAATTACTACGCATCTGAAAGCAAAATCCGCACCTACTATGAAGGTGCAACCCTCACTGCCGACGAGGTTTACTTCCCCATCCCCTTGAATCAGGTTGACAACGCCGGCGACCTCTATAAATAACCCTCACAAACCCGCATAAAATGAAAAAGCTTCATACATATAGCCTCGGCTTAATTCTGGCCATGCTCTGCTGCATCTTTGGCTCTTGCTCTGAGTTCACTCCTACAGGTGTGCCTGATGTGCCTGCACTGCCTAAGGCAACTGACCTCACTGCAGAGGTGGTGGGCAGAAAAATTCAACTCACCTGGACTCTCCCCGCCGACAACGACATCACAGGAGTGAAGATTATGATCAACGGCGACAACAATTCAGCCATTGTGCTCAACGGACGCCCTACGGAGTATCTCCTCAAAGGCCTTTCGCTCAACACCGAGTACATGTGCACGGTAAAAGTATTGTACGATGGCGGTTACGTCTCTGAAGGCGTATCAGCCTCTGCAAAAACCCCCGACCAGCTCCAGGGCGTGAAGATGGCCTATCTGATGACAGCCAAAGACATCGCATCTCTCCCCGACGATGATGAGCAGGCAGCTGCCACTTGGTTTGCCGCTCAGCCCGATGCAGAGCTCATCCAGCCCTCTCAGATTGCCTCGCTCGACGTGGACTACTATCCCGTGATCTGGATCGAGATCGACCGCGTGGGTCTGCAGTTCGGATGGGAGAATCTCCCGGCTGAAATCTCTAATGAAACCACAATCGCCGCTCTGAAGGAATATTCAGCCAACGGTGGCAGCCTCTACCTGGCCAACATGGCCACACAGCTCACCGTGCCCCTTGGCTTCGTGCCCGACACGATGGCTCCCACCGTCTTTGGCAACGGCGAGGGCGGCAGCGGCGACGATGTCTGGGTGATTAATCCTTACTTAGGCTGGGACTTCCGCGATGGCTCTGACCAAGGATTTTATGACCGCACAGCCCACGCTATCTACAAAGGCCTCACTCTCGAAGACCCCAACGGCTATGGCTACGCCACCCTTCCCCTCATCGGTCCCGGCCGGCGCGAAGACCACAACTGCATGTGGGACTGCAATATCTACGGCCGCGGCAATCAGCCCGACGTGATCAAGAATTTTGAAGTCACTACCAACTCCCTCGTTCTTGCCACTTGGGGCCACGTGCGCGACCACTGTGTGGCCGGTCTGGTGGAATTTTTCGCCAACCCCGAGCATGGTCGATGCATCGCCAACGGCCTTGCCGCCTATGAGTGGAATCAGAATTCGGGTGTCAACCCCTATCAGCACAACGTTGAGCAGTTGACACAGAATATTCTTAACTATCTGAAATAATTAGTGGTATAATCTCGTTAATACTATCGTCGGCGCTTCTTTTCCATGTGCGCCGGCGATAGTTTATCAATTTCTATAAGGTATCATGAACAAACTGTTTCTTTCCTATATCCCTGCGATTGCCTTTTGCGCCTTGATGGGGTTAACCACTCAGGCAAAGGAAGTAGCGCATTTTTCGATGGACCTCCGGGGTGATAAAATCTCAGAGAGCGTGAGCGGACGTGCGAGCACTGTTGAGGGCGTGCTTCAGCCGGAAAACATCGCCGGAGCAAAAGGGCAGGCTCTCCGTCTGGACGGTTATTCCTCATTCGTTGACGCCGATCTTGACCTTGTGATTCCTGCCGGGTCAAAAAAGATGACAGCCTCTGTGTGGGTCGCTCTTCAGACCTATCCCGTGGTGGAGCTCGATGTCAACACCTCAGAGCAGGTGGCCATCGCCTCATGCCTTGACGATACGGCTAAAACCGGATTCGGCTTTTTTGTCGGCATCGACGGCAAGTATTCTTTCAAGACATACCTCGGTGGTTGACCTCTGGAGCTTAGTGTCAATGACCCGCTCAAGACCTATGAGTGGGTTAACCTCACAGCTGTGGTTGACGCCGACGCCCGCACCGCTACGCTCTACAACAATGGCCTGGCAGTGGCCACAAGCAAGGCCAACGGCACATTAGCTGCAGGCAATGCCACTCTGCGCATCGGTCGCAGCTTCCGGGAGAGATACATGGGACCGTTTTGCCTGACATCAATCAACGGCGCTGTCGACGACATCACAATCTGGGACGAAGTCCTTCCCGCCTCGACCATTGCATCATGGAAACCCGAAAACGAGGCAGACCTTGCCGTGGATGCGGCCCGATTTGCCGAGGATCCGATGCGCCCCGTGTTTCATGGTATGCCGGGAGCGAATTGGACCAACGAAACCCACGGCCTGACCTACTCCAATGGCCGTTATCACCTTTTCTTCCAGAAAAATGCCAACGGCCCTTACATGGCTCGCCTGCACTGGGGGCATCTCTCCAGCGAGAACCTTTATGACTGGACCGAGGAGCCCATCGCCCTTGCTCCCGGAGCAGATTTTGACTTCAAGGGGTGCTGGTCGGGTTGCGTATTCTCTGATGAGGAGCTCACCGGTGGATCCCCGGCTATTATCTATACCGGTGTGGACTATGTCAAGGCCGTAATCGCTCAAGCACGCCCTCTCGACTTGGATTTGATGGCATGGCAGAAGGGCGAAAGGCCGATAATCAACGGCCGGCCCTCGGGGCTGTCCGACGATTTCCGCGACCCGTACTTTTTCCGCACCGACCACGGTGCCTACATCATCGTGGGCTCGAGCAAAGGTGGTGTCGGTACAGCAACTTTGCACACCTACAACCCCTCAACAAAGACATGGAGCAACGATGGCAAGACTTTCTTCACCGGCTCTAACGCCTCGACATGCGGCACATTCTGGGAAATGCCCACCATGACCAAAATCGGCGATAAATGGCTCTTTACAGCCACCCCTCTCAACACTTCAAAAGGCGTTGCCGCTATCTATTGGACGGGTACCGTTAATTCTGACGGCACCTTCTCTCCCGATTCTCCAAACCCCTCGGAGATTGAGTTTGCAGGATTTGCACGCGACGGCTATGGCTTGCTCTCGCCCACTATCTATCAAAAAGACGGCAAAACTATCGCTCTTGGCATCGTGCCCGACAAGCTCCCCTCGCAAGCTAACTACGAGCTGGGATACGCCCACACCTATTCCTTGCCCCGCGAGTGGAACCTCGATGCGCAGGGCAAGCTATGCCAGAAGCCATACTCCGGCCTCAGCGGCTTGCGTTCTGCAGATGCCTACGCAAAATTCGATTTCACTCTGTCAGGGAAAATGGATATTGATGGCGTGGAAGGTCGGGCCCTTGAGCTCTCAGGAGAATTCACTGTCACTGGCGGAAAGTGTGGCTTCACGCTTTTAGACGACGGCACTTCTTCGCTCAAGGTCTTTTATGACGGCACCACTAACGAGATCGTCGTTGATGCTCGCTCGCTTGACCGCATCACAAACGACGCCGGGGTGTTCGACGGCTATTACCACAGCCCTCTGCCCGGACAGCTTGCCAAAGGACAAAAGGTGAAAATTAACGTATTTTTTGACCACTCAATTCTTGACATTTTTATCAATGACACATGGGCCTCTTCGGTGAGAGTGTTTGCTCAGAAGAAAGCAGCCGAAAAAGTCGCAGCATTTGCCGAGGGCGAAGGAAATCACGTATTCTCCCTCAATGCCTGGCGCCTGGATAAGAAGGCCGGTGGGTCAGGGATTTCTGACGCTTTTATCGATGGCGATGAGCCGGTGATTTCTGCCGACACAGGTTGCATTTCCTATAGCAATGTAGCTGCTCCGGCAATCATGACTGTCTACGCTCCTTCGGGTGCGAAAAAGGCGGAGCGATATATCACTTCGCCTTCCGGCACAATAGATACGACCCTCCGTGGTGTACACATCATTACCCTGCGCACCCCCGGGGGCACCTTCACTAAAAAAGTCAGTTTATAATGACCCGGAAGTGGCGGCCTGAATGGTCGCCACTTTATTTTTGAGCCACTCGATGATAATGGTTATTACCTCGGGAGAGATGGTCTCCTCAATGTCGGCATATTCCGAGCTGTCGCCGGATTGGCAATGTTGCATCAGGTGATTCAGGCCATCCATGGGTTGAATCTGCGTATTTGGATTTGCAGGGAGACCTGCGCGTAAGGCCTCGAGGTTTGGACCGCAAGAAACCTGAGTGTCCTTTGTGCCGTTAAAGGCCAGTACAGGACAACTGATTTCCCCAAGTCTTTTGCGAGCGTCAAGAGTAAGGAAATTTTGCAAGTACGGGCCTTGCAACTGAGCCAGTCCGGATATGAGGTTCTGCTTCAAGGCTGGCGGGAGATTGGATCGCTCAATCTTGCGAGCGATACCCTGCTCGCCGTCAAAGGCTGAGAAGAGCATCTGCAGATATTCATCCACAACCTCTTGATCGTACCCGGCGCGTCCGAGAGCACGACGGTTTTGCTCCATGAGCGTTTCCTTTCCGGAAATCACCATACCGGCGAGGCTGACCACAAAGTCAACTTTCTTATCTGCGGCCAGCATAAGCCCGATCGTGCCGCCCTCGCTGTGGCCAAGCACCCCCAATCTATCGAATTTCTCACGCAGTAACTGCACGCCGGTGAGAGCGTCGAGCATGTGGTCGACGGTGGTGCTGTTCACGCCGTCACCGCTTGAGGCTCCGAAGCCGCGGTCGTCGTATCTGAGCGTGGCAATGCCCTCGCGAGCCAAGGCATCGGCAAGCACGGCAAACGGCTTATGCTCGAAGATTTCCTCATCGCGGTTCTGCAGACCGCTGCCGGTGATCATTACAAGCGCGGGAGTGGAGCGGTCAAAGTGTTGCGGGAGTGTCAACGTGCCTTTCAGCACTACATCGCCGTTGGAAAAGCTGACCTCTTCTTCTGTGTACGGGAAAGGCGGCTGCGGTGTCTGTGGCCTGCGTATTTCAAGCTCGCCGGGAGTGAGAATCAGAGGCAGATCCATGCCGGCTTGCGTAAGTTTTCCTCGGATTTTGTTAAAGGCCAGCACACCGTTGTATGTGGCACCAATAGCGGGAATGTTGATTTTCAGAGTGCCAAATTGCGAGCGCTCAACATTGATGGCGATGCCGCGGGCCTGTTGCATCGGAGAATCCATTGTGGGCTTCTCGCCGTCGAGGTGAAAAACCAAGGGAATCTTCTTGCCGTTGACATCAACAGAGCCCGACCATGTGCCCTCTTGGGCGCTTATCGCAAAAAATCCAATTATCAGATTAAAAAACAGAAAGAATATTCGTCTCATATTTTGCATAGAAATATACAAGTGTTCGATTTTCAAAGGCAAAGTTAAACAATTTCAACTTTTCATGCAACTTAAACCGCCCGGTAGTGGAAATTTGTTACATCACCCCCAAATATTTTGTCCGGACTATTCAAAATCCTTACCTTTGCATATATCTCACGAAATCGCTCATTCATATGTCAAATAGCTTTTTAGTATTTCTTAAGACAGCGGCATTATACGCTATCGTCTACGGCTGTGTTCTCTTCCTTTTCAATCTCATTACTCGCGAAACTCCGCTTTTTGATTGGGGATATGTAGTCCAGACTGTGCTTTTCGCTGTGCTTTTCACTCTCTTTATTATGTGGGACAAGCGAAAAAAAGCAAAAAAATAACCACTACCCCATTTGCCGGTGCTTTTCCCGTTTTGTTTTGGTCACCCAAGCACAACGTCGAGCACCATCATCAATATAAACCCTGTGGCGAACCCGAGGGTGCCCATATTGGAGTGCGAGCCTGTTTGCGTCTCGGGGATTAACTCTTCCACCACCACATAGAGCATCGCACCGGCTGCAAAGGCCAGAAGATATGGCAAAATGGGCACGACCACCGAAGCTAAAAGAATTGTCAACACTGCTCCTATCGGCTCTACTATGCCACTTGCCACCCCAAGGAAAAAAGCTTTACCGCGCGTATTTCCAGCCGCATGCAGGGGCATAGATACTATCGCTCCCTCGGGGAAATTCTGAATAGCCATACCGATTGAAAGAGCGATCACTCCAGCCATCGATACATAGGAATTCTGCTCTAAAACACCGGCAAGCGTGGCGCCCACGGCCATGCCTTCGGGGATGTTATGCAGGGTGACGGCAAAGAAAAGTTTTGTGGACTTTGACAGGTGCGATTTCGGGCCCTCGCTCTGATTGCTGTCGATGTGCTGGTGAGGCACTACAGTGTCAAGAAACAGGAGAAAGAGGATGCCGGCCAAGAGTCCCGTCACTGCGGGAATCACACTCATTATGCCTTCCTTGCCCGTCATCTCTATTGATGGTATCAGCAGCGACCACACCGAGGCGGCCACCATCACACCGGCCGCAAACCCCGTCAATGCCTTCTGCAGGAGTGAGGCAAAATGTTTGCGGATAAGGAACACGCAGGCTGCTCCGAGGGCCGTACCCACGAAAGGTAATATGAGACCTATAGCAAGTCCGTTCATAAAATTTTAACACTTGCGCAAGGTAAATGTTTACTTGTGCAGAAGGGTGCGGAAGAGTTCGACTGTCGAGGGCTTACCGGAATATTTGCCGTGGTCTTCGCTGAGCTTGCAGGTGTCGGTGTAGAAGGGCCACTGCTCTGTAATCTTCGCGGCAACGAGTTTTATGACGATGTTCATAGGTTTGATGCCGGGGAAGTCATTCGTGAAATGCGTGCCGATGCCGAACGAGGGCTGGCAATACTGCGAAGCATAGGCCTTGAGGTCTATGGCCTGGTCGGTGTTCAGTCCGTTGCTGAATATGATTTGTTTTGACAGGGGGTCGATGCCCAGGGAGCGGTACTTATCGACAATCATTCGAAGCTGCTCCCGGTTGTCGCCGCTATCCACTCGCAAGCCCTTGAATAGTCGGGCGAAATCCTCCGAGAAGTTCAGGCTGAAGATGTTCCATCCATAGGTGTCGTACAGATACGTGCCGAGGGCTCCGCGATAGGTGTTGCGCCAGAGGTCCATAGCTATGTGATTTGCCATCAAAGGGCCATACATCGCCGCGATTGCACACACAAATTCATGTGCCATTGTGCCTATGGGTGTGAGGTCATATTTCATGGCCAGATAGACGTTGCTCGTCCCGGCAAAGGCCCCGGGCTTCTCTCCGGTCCTTGCGCATTCGGTCATGGCCCTGACCAGGACGTCTTCTGCTTGAAAAGAGAGACGTCGGCGCGTGCCGAAATCGCTGAAGATGCACCCTGCTCCGAGCAGGCGCTCTCCTTTTTCATAAGAGCGGCGGTAAAAATCCTCATAATCCACTCTGCAGGCCTGACCGGTCATCTGATAGTAAAGCTCGGAGATGATAGCTAAGACTTTAACCTCGAGCATGATAGTATCGGCCCACAGGCCTTCAAACCTCACGGAGAGATGCCCTGTGGCATCTTGCTCCACTTTCACCCAGTCCTTACGATAACGGAACCCTCTAAGATAGGTGCAAAACCAGCTGGGCATATAAGAGGCCTTGCGTCGCAGAAAAGCCACTTCTTCTTCGGTAATAGCCAAGTCCTCAAGCATTTCAATCTGCTCGGTCAGAGCTGAGGCAAACCCGAGAGGGTAGACCGTGTGGTTGCGGTCGGTGAATTCATACTTAACACGTGCACGAGGGAAATTTTTGATTACCGCGCAGCACATCGTAAACTTGTAGAGGTCATCGTCGGTAAAGTGGGTGATAATTGGAGGCATTTTATAAGGTATTAATATAGACGGGGGGAGTTAAGAGTTTTTTTCGAGGGTGAGGAGATAGCGCTTGGCGGGGAGTCCGCCGGCATAGCCGGTTAGCGTGCCGTCTGAGCCGACTACCCGGTGGCAAGGCACGAAGATTGAGATGGGATTCGCACCTATGGCAGTGGCCACAGCGCGCACTGCCTTGGGATTGCCGATACGCACTGCGATGTCGGCATAGGTTGCTGTTTCGCCATAAGGTATCTTGAGCAGCTCCTCCCACACCTGGCGTTGGAAAGCCGTTCCTGCAAGAACCACCGGCACTGAAAATTCCCGTCGGCGACCGGCGAAATATTCATCCAGCTCCGCGGCTGCCGATTCTATCACAGCCGACGTGCCGGGCTCTGTCTGAGCTCTTAGTTGCCGGCAGATGCGAGGGACTTGCATGTGGAGCCGGCGCTCCGTAGCCCAGTCGCACATGCACAGTTCCGCGTCCCACGACCCGAGGATCAGTTCTCCGGCCGGGGATTGATATCGGGAAAGTTTTATCGATGTCGTCCGTTCGGTTTTCACACTGCAAAGATACGACACCGCGGGCTGAAATAAAAAATTTTTGCCGCCGAATTTGGCCTGTTTGCTCAATTTTTTGTAATTTTGCACCGCCGTTCACAAAGAGCGGTCTGTAGATGATTATAGAAACACCCAACACCCGGGCGCACGTTCAAAACTTTGCGTTTAAAGAGAATTGGAAGAGCACTGCCGGCAAATAACGCCGCAGATTGCCCTTTATGACACAACATCTTCTCACCTGCGCGATGCAGGACATAGATTATATATCCAATTCACTCTAATCCCCTACCCCACATATGATTATACAACGACCGCTCACGGCCTTGCTGTGGGCCGGGCTGATGAGCGCTGCTCTGTGCTCCGGGGCGCAAACCCCCACGGTCATCACCCTTGAAACGCTCTTTGAGGTCGCTGAATCTCAAAGCTTGCAGTTGCGCCCCTCATTAGCCGCAGAAACGGAAGCTCGGGCTGATGTTAGCGTGGCTCGCTCCCACCGCCTCCCCGATATCTCCACCACTCTCTCTTTCAGCTACATCGGAGACGGCTTCACCACCAAGCGCAACTTCTCCGACTATCAGAAAGCCCATATTCCCCACTTCGGCAACACTCTGGCCATCAATCTCTCGCAGCCCGTCTACACGGGTGGTGCCATCACCTCCGGCATCCGACTCGCTGAGGAAAAACTCACCGCCTCGCGGCTTGCCACTGAGCTCTGCCGCGACAACATCCGCCTGCGTTTGGCCGGTTTTTATCTCGACATCTACAAATATTCCAATCTGCGGCGAGTCGTGGACAACAACATCGTCCAGGCCAGGCAAGTGCTCGAACAGATACGTCGGCGCCACGAGCAAGGAATGGCCCTGCTCAACGATATCACGCGCTACGAGCTTCTTGTCTCAAAC
>CAZNRK010000007.1:0-20705 GCA_964575435.1 uncultured Bacteroides sp. | reverse complement strand
GTGGAGGTGCCTCCCATCAACCGTAACTTGAGCTACTGGTTCGTGGGCGTGGGCCTGTCCTACAATCTCTCTTCGCTTTACAAGACCAATAAATCTCTCGCCCGCTCGCGCGCTGCAACGGCCGTGGCTGTTGATGAATTATCGGCGACAGCAGAAAACACCGACCTGGCCGTGCACGCCGATTACATCAAATATCTCGAAGCCTACCCGGAACTTCAAACCCAACAAAAAAGCCTCGAACTCGCCGAGCGCAACTATTCCACAGTCTTCACCCGCTTCTCCTCGGGCATGGCTCTTATCACCGATATGCTCGACGCAGCCAACTCAAAACTCGATGCCGAGCAGCAACTCGTCAACGCTCGCATCAGCATCATCTATTCCTATTATAAACTGCTCTTCACATCAGGAAAAATATGAAACACAGCACTAAAAAGGCCATATCTTTGGCCGTTGCCATAGCCGTAATCGCCCTGGCCGGGGTGATTGTAGCATCAAAATTTATTCATTTCGGCCGTGTGGAATTCACTGACAACGCCCGTGTGCAGCGACAAATCGTTCCGGTTAATTCGCGCGTGCAAGGCTTCATCAAAGAAATCCGATTCAAGGAATTTGAACCCGTAAAGAAGGGCGACACGCTGGTAATCATCGACGATGCCGACATGCGTCTGCGTTTGGCTCAGGCGCGTGCCGACTACAACAACGCCTTGGCCGGTCGCACAGTCACCGAAGGCTCCGTGGGCGTGGCTTCGGCCAATGCAGCTGTCTCCGAGGCCTCTGTGGCTGAGGCTAAGGTGCTGATAGAGAACGCTTCAGTTGATCTTGCCCGTTACCGTCAGCTTCTGTCGAAAGATGCCGTGACGCAACGGGAATTCGACGCTGTTGAGACTGACTACAAGGCAAAGAAAGCGCGCTACGAAACCCTCGCTCGCCAGAGGGCCGCATCAACCTCTGTCGTGGCAGAAACTCGCCAACGCATCGCCGGCAGCCAGGCAGGTGTGGAGCTCGCAAAGGCCTTGCTCGAAACTGCTGAGCTTAATCTCTCCTACACCGTCATCACCGCTCCCTGCTCCGGCACGGCCTCGCGCAAAGAGATTCAAATTGGCCAACTGGTCCAGCCCGGCCAGACCCTCCTCGATGTGGTCGAGGGCTCGGAGGTATGGATTACCGCTAACTTTAAAGAGACGCAAATCAAGCACATAAACCCCGGCAGCGAAGTTGAGATTAAGGTTGACGCCATTCCTGATAAAACCTTCTACGGCAAGGTCGTTTCTCTCTCCACTGCCACCGGCTCAGCCCTGTCGCTTATGCCTCAGGACAATTCTGCAGGCAATTTCGTAAAGGTTAGGCAACGCGTGCCTGTAAGGATTGAATTGACCGACACGGCCGATGCCGCTCTCCTGCGCGCGGGCTTGAATGTGGAATGTGAAGTGAAGTATTGATATGAGCAACTGGCACGGGCCACAAGGCCCCTTCGACATTCCTGACGTCCCCGACTTCGTGCCCCGAAGACTCAAACCATGGCTCTTCGTGCTCTTTGTGCTTATCGTGCAGTTTTCGGGTGGTGTCTACCTCGCTGCCGCCACCGACATGGTAGGCACCACAGCGCTGATGCAGGAAGATATCCTGATGGCCGGTTATGCCTCGCTCATCGGTATGTCAATCAATTTCTGCGTAATGTTCAGGCTGAAATTCAGATTTTCTAACCGCGTGAGTCTCCTGGTGTGCGGTGCGGTGCTGATTGCTGCGAATCTTATCTGCTCCGGCACCTCAAGCGTGCCGCTGCTGGTGGCCACAAGTTTCGTGGCAGGTTGGTTCAGGATGTGGGCTACATTTGCCTGTAACTCCACCATCCAGCTTTGGATCACACCCAAGCGCGACATGGCCATCTTCTTCTGCTACGTCTACCTCGTGGTCGACGGCGCCATTCAGCTCTCCGGGTTGGCCACTATCTACACGGCTTTCTTTTCCCAATGGGAGTATATGCATTTTATAATGACCGGACTGCTGGCTATTATGATGCTTTTGGTGCTGATTTTTGTTCGTCCGGTCAAAGGACCGATGCAGATTCCTCTTTTGGGCATCGACTGGGCCGGTGCAGGGCTCTGGAGCGTGGTGATGTTATGCTTTACTTTTGTTTGCGTCTATGGCAATTTCTACGATTGGTGGGCCTCCGGCGAGATCGTCGGTGCCGCGGCTCTCGGATTGGTATGCCTGGGGCTGAATATCTGGCGAGCCACATTCCTGCACCACCCCTACATATCCATACAAGTCATGACTAACCGAAACGTATGGCGAGCCACACTGGTCTATCTTGTTTTCTTCACCCTTTTGGCCACAGAGCACGTGTTCGAGCACAGCTACGCCTCAGCGATTCTCGGTTTTGACGAGACGAATCTCATCGACCTGAATTGGTACGTGCTGGCAGGCATTGCCCTCGGCTGTGCTTTCACATATTTCACTTTTGCCACGCGCCGCTGGAGGTATAAAACCATGACCGCCATCGGCTTTGCCCTCGCCGGAGTGTATTTGGCCTACTTCTATTTCCTGATTGACTATGGAGTGGAGAAAGAGGCACTTTTCATCCCGCTTTTTGCGCGGGGATTCGGCTCGGTGATTATTTCAATCGTGTTCCTGACCTCGATGACCCCCGAGGAGAGTAAACTTGATTTCTTTGTGTTTCCGCAGGCTCTGACTCTCAATGGTTTTGCCGGGGCTGTGATGGGAACCACGTTTGGGCCGGCCGTTATCGGGGAATTTTTGCGCCACACGGTAGCAAAAAACATGGCCTTGCTCAGCGCTAACCTCACAGAATCAAATCCTGCCCTCCTGCACAGCAACCTCGGCCAAATCTTTGACACCGTGGGCCGGCAGGCCCTGGTGGTGTCGATGAAGGAGATTTACGGTTGGCTGCTCATGGTGGCCATATTGTCGTTGGTAGTGATACTGGTAAGTTACGGCGCAATTCGGCCCTCAGCGATTTTCCCTAAGTGGCGCACTATCCGCAAAATCTTCCGCCGACAGCAAGCTGCTGCCATTTCCGAGTAGGATGGATTCTTCAAAGACAGGTCGACAGTTTTGTCGGCCTCATCTTTTTATAAATGTGACAGTAATAAATGTGACATTCTGAACTTATCTCCACCCTTCTGCGTTTCACTCAAAACATACTATTTGACTTATGGATATAATTGAAGCAATGAAGGAGCGCCGTTCGGTGCGCACTTTTACCGGGCAGTCTCTTCCTGCTCCTACGGTGGAACAATTACGCGAAGACATTGAAAGGGCGGACAGCCCGTTTGGCGGAAACGTCACAATCCGTCTGAAGGCATTTGACCTCAAAGGCGCATACAAGCCCAGCACCTACGGCGTGATTTCCGGGGCATGTGATTTCTTCCTGGTTGGCTTTGCTGCTGACCCGGATTCGCTCCTCACTGCCGGATTCCGCTTTGAGGAGGTGGTGCTCAACGCCTGGCAAAAGGGCCTGGGCGCCTGTTGGATAGCAGCAACGTTCAAGGGTTCGGATTTTGACCGCGGTGAATCCTGGCCCGAGGGCGAAGAGCTGCATATCATCTGCCCTGTGGGCGTCCCGGCCAAGAAATCGTTTATTGAGAAAGTGACGCGTTTTGCTGTCGGTAGCAAAAACAGACAGCCCTTCGGAAAACTCTTCTTTGACGGCAACTTCTCCACTCCCCTCTCTCCCGATAGCAGATTTGGCGAGGCGCTGGAGATGATGCGCTTGGCACCGTCGTCTACCAATTCCCAGCCCTGGCGCGCTCTGGTGCAGGGCAATCAGGTGCACTTCTATTACAAACCCAAATCCAAGCTCTCGATTCTGGACTCCGGCATCGGCCTGCGTCATTTCTTCGACACCGAGCAGTTCCGCGGTCGCTCAGGAAAGTTTGTCACCGTGGCTGATGCCCCTGTGCCAATTGAAGACTGGGTATATCTGCGCACTTGGTTGGCCGACTAAATCATAATCCCACTCCTGATTCTCCTTTCATGTGCATGAAAGTTGAATCAGGAGACCTTTTCCCGGCGCTTGTCCATCCAGTTCTTCACAATTTCAAAACCCATGATGACCAGGCAGATCGCGTTGCTCGTGATAAGAGGTACGTTGTGAGTGAGGATGCCGTTGATCATCCAGCAGAGGTTGCCGATCGACACCAAATATTTAACCAGGTTCGCCGATTTGCAAAGCATGCCCACACTGCGGAAAAATGTTGCAATCCAGCCTATGATTTCAGCAAGAAGAATCATATTATTTTATTTTTTGCTTGAGTAGGTAAAATCAGGAAAGTAAGTATAAGGGTCAGTGAAAGCTTCGATTTCCACGTCGGCCGTCTTTGTGACGACTCCGGCCGAATCTGTGACATCGATTGTGTATGTCCTGTTTCTGTCACTTTTTTCTATAAGCATATCATGGATATCGTCCCACCTCATACCGGAAAGTGAGTGGCCGTCGATATGCGTAAGCTCCCCCTTTGGAATCAATCGGGGGTCATCTGTGTGGTTTTGCACCATCACCTTCGGCAACTCGTATGGAATTTTCCCATACGCCACCCGCATCCCGGTCAAGATGGTTGAGAGAGACTTTGGCGAGATGATTTCGCCTCTGGTTCCGCCATACAGCTTTCCATATTTTAGCGTGGGATAATATATTCCCGAAGGAGAAATGTATCGGACCATCGTGGAGGTCGCAGCCCACTCATCCTTTCCTCCTTGCAAATCTTCCAATCCACGCGCACTCTTGAAAGTTTGATTCAGAGGGAGCGCAAATTCATGATTGCCCGTGATTTCCGAGATTGTTTCTATTATTATCTCAGCGTCTTTGAATGACAGCTCACTTGCCGACTCGCCGGGATGGAAAAAGGAAAACCAACTGCAATTCTCTCCGCCCAAAATAGCCTTCTCATAATTCCTTAACTCGTGAGTTGAGATCTTTTGTTCCTGGCCCTCGACAGCCACAAGGCTGCGGATAAGATTCTTGCCCACCAGGCGCTTTATCGGGTCGGTGCCGCGTTTCCAGTGCAAGGGAATCTCTGTGCCATCTCTTAGGTTGACGGTTTCACTAATCCACAGATACTGGAATGCTACGAGCAGGAAAAATGAAACAACTCCAAGCCATTTCAACACCTTTGATACTCGGTTCTTTGCCAATATCGATCCACATCCGTAAAAGATATAAAAGGCGAAGACAGGCACGGTCAGGCTCCATATCGCGTAGTCGTCCATAAACACCCACATCAGCACCATCAGAGCCAAAAGCCCCGGCAAGAATATAGATTTGTACTTCCCAAAATATCCTTCTAACCCGAAAAGGGATATACTTTTCACAACCAGCACGAAAAGCATTGCCGGGAGTATGATGTAGAAATACAGCCACATGACCACTTTGCCCTCCCCATCCTCATCATCTTCCCTGCTTATCGATCTCTCGCGGTCATAGACGTAACTGTTTGTCACCCATTTTTTCCGCTTGAAATCATAGTGTCGAAGAGGAAACCCTTTGGTCGACATTGTCTCGGAATATACATGGCCGGGAGTGTATATGGTGATATATGAGTAGGCATTCGAGTGGAAGAGAGAATCGTAGGTCAGAGTGCCTCCGTTAGGAAAAACACACGTGGTGAAGTAGCAGTCAAAGTCATCTGAAAACAAGCCGTGGGTCTTGACCAGAGCCGAGTTGTAGACAGTGCCGGAATAAAACGTATGGCCTGCTATGTCCACCGAATCGCCCACAAAAAATTTCTCGCTGTCTATCTCAATCCTCATTGCTCGGCTTTGCAGCGCAGAAGCCAAGACCATAACAATGAAGATGATTAGATTCTTAGCTTTCAACGGTTTTGGAGGTTTTTGCGTTCGTCGTAAAAATGCTGACACGCTATCCAATGCTCAGGCGATTGGAGGTATTCTTTCATGCCTTCCTGCATTTCGGCCTGATTATTCTGAATTGCGATATGCTTTCCGGTTGAATATCCGAAAAGTGTGCCCACAAACGTGCCCACAGCCACTGCAACCTTGACCTTTCCCCCACCGGCAGCCTTCAGATATTTCATGTTAGATGCCCATAAAGCGAACCCCGAAGAAATTGAGGCTGCACGCCAGAAATCGCTCCCGGTAAGTTCAAATTTCCGTTCGTCAATTCTCACTTCTATTACTTTACGGTTTTCAGCATCATAAGCGGCCGTGATGCCCAGGTCGTTGTACTCAATGACTGATCCGTGAATCTTTACGTGTGCCAACATCTGTGCTTGCATCGCAAAGTCTGAATCACCGCTTTGTGTATTACGGTTCATGTAATATCCTGCTGCAAAAAATACGGCGTACGTTACCAGAAATGCGAAGACAAGGCCTATTAACCCTACCACCCATTCGGGCAGACGGAGTTTCTTTACACGAGGCTTAGGTGCAGGCTCTGAGCAGGTTTGGTCCGGGAGATAATCGAGCACCTCACTTTTAAAATTATCATACTCAATGGATTGATATTTACACAGAGTAAAATAAATATCCGACAGAGCCACGCCCTTTAATATTGTGATAAGATTCCCGTCTTTCTTTCCGGCAAGCTTGCAGTCAAGAAAAAGATCCCACTCGTATTTTACCCACTTTGAGACCAGGAAATCAGCTTCAGAGGCAACCACTATAATGTGCTTGCAGCCGTAAATAGCTTTTTCGATGACGTTTCTATATTCCGACTCGCCAAGCTTTCTCAGCTCCTTTGAAGCCAGAAAAACCCTTTTCCCTCTTTCGGTGAGAAAATCATATACTTTCTCCGCCAAGGGGTAATCGTCGCTCTTACAGCTTATAAACACGTCATATTCCTGCATCTCAGTCCGGGTCAGCGGTTAGCATCACAAAGTTAGACATAATTTCCTTACCCTCCAACCATTTACCAAAATATTTTTCGTATCTTTGCAAAATCAGACATCTGTTTGATGACTTTTATTTTTAAAATCCTATGGATCAGGCAAAAGATATTGAAGCTGTTTTGCTGAGCATGGAGGACCCTGTCCGTGCCGAACATATAAAGCGATTCTTCAAGACCGGACCGGGTGGCTATGGCGAAGGAGACACGTTCATCGGCCTTAGCAATCCGCAGGTGCGTCTTGTGGTCAAGGAGGCGTGGAAGTCTACGTCACTGAGCGAGGCGGTAAAACTGGTTGAATCACCCGTCCACGAGGTGAGGCTCTGCGGTTTGCTTATCATGGTCGAGCATTACTTGCGCGCGATGAAGAAGCATGACGATAAAAAGATGCAGCAGATTTTTCAGACATATCTTTCCCTTCACCCCCACATTAATAACTGGGACCTGGTTGACCTTTCGGCCATAAAAATCGTAGGAAACCACGAGGCTCAGAATCCCGGAATTTCAACCCTTGACGAGTGGATCCTCCCTGAGGGCCACACGCTTTGGCAGCAGAGGATTGCGATGGTGAGCACGTGGATATTGACGCGCCGGGGGCTCCCTCAGGTCTGTCTTCAGCGTGCCAAAGTGCTGATTCCAAGCCCTCACGACCTGCTGCTAAAGGCTGGCGGGTGGATGCTCCGCGAGGTTTGGAAGAAAGGCTACCGCGATGAGGTCCGCGAATTTCTGGAGGAAAACGTCGGTCACATGACATCTACCATGCTCAGCTACACCTGCGAGCAAATGCCCGACCTCGAACGCAAACAATGGCAATCCCTCCGCCGCAAGAAATAACCTTCACTCTCTAATTTTGTGTTGGAACTTATATCCGATTAAAAATTTTGCAATATCGGTAAAATTGGTGATTTTTTCTGTAATTTTGGTGACTATTTTATTTTTTATTTGTTGTACTTTTGTATGTCCAAATTTCAGAAAATTCAAAATAATATAAACAATGGATATTTTAGACCTCTCCAAAATCAAATCTCCGGAAGATATCCGGACTATGGCTGTCGACGAGCTGAAGAAGCTGGCCGGCGAAATGCGCTCTGCTCTTCTTACTAAACTTTCTGCCCACGGCGGACACATCGGCCCGAATCTGGGTATGGTGGAGGCTGTGATCGCCCTGCACTATGTGTTCAACACCCCACAGGACAAAATCGTCTTCGACGTTTCTCACCAGACCTATCCTCACAAGATGATTACGGGCCGTATGGAGGCCTTCACAGACCCCGCTCGTTACGACGACGTCACGGGCTATACAAATCCGGCCGAAAGCCCCTTTGACCTCTTCTCCCTCGGCCACACATCTTCAGCGGTGGCTCTCGCTGCCGGTCTGGCTAAGGCCCGCGACATGCAGGGAGGCAAGGAGAATGTGGTGGCTGTAATCGGCGACGGCTCGCTCAGCGGCGGCGTGGCCTTCGAGGGTCTGGACTACGGCGCTACGCTGAATTCAAACTTCATCGTCGTGGTCAATGACAACCAGATGAGCATCGCGGAGAACCACGGCGGCATCTATGCCGGCATGGAAAAATTGCGCGAAAGCAACGGCACATCAGAGCCCAACATATTCAAGGCTTTTGGCTATGATTACATTTACGTTAACTACGGCAATGACATCAGCAGCCTTATCGAGGCCTTCAGGAGCGTAAAGGACAGCACCCGACCCGTGGTCGTGCACATCAATACGATGAAAGGTATGGGACTCCCCGCTGCCGAGGCTAACAAGGAGGCTTTTCACTATGGCGGACCGTTCAACCTCGCCACCGGCGCTCCCCTAAATCAACCTGACCCCGCTACCGCTCCCGAGGATTATAGCGAAGTCTTTGCCACAGGCATGCTCCGCCGCATGAAGGCCAACCCCCAAGTGGTCACAATCACGGCCGGCACCCCCGGTGTGCTGGGTTTTAACAAGGCCCTTCGCGATGAGGCCGGTGAGCAGTTTATCGACGTGGCCATTGCCGAGCAGTCGGGCGTCGACCTTGCAAGCGGCCTTGCCAAAGGCGGTATGCGGCCGGTCATGGGTCTCGTGAGCAGTTTCTTGCAAAGAGCCTACGACCAATTCAGCCAGGACATTGCCCTCAACAAGCAGGCCGCCACTTTCGTGGTCTTCTACGGCTCGATGTTTGGCATGAACGACGAGACTCACCTTGGATTCTTCGACATCGCCCTGCTCTCCAACATCCCTGACCTGCTCTTCCTTGCTCCCACATGTAAGGAAGAATTTGAAGCCATGCTCGACTGGTCGATCGCTCAGGACAAAGTGCCTGTTGTGGTACGCACGCCGGGCGCCGTAGCCGTCTCTAACGAAGAAATCAAGCTCCTCGACGATTATTCCAAGCCGGCATACGAAGTGGTGCGTCAAGGCAGTGAAGTTGCTCTCATCGGCGCAGGCTTGATGTTCGGGATCATGTCGCAGGCCGCCGACATCCTCGCAGCAAAGGGCGTAAACGTCACCCTTATCAATCCCCGCAACCTCTCCACTCTCGACACTCAGACCCTCGACACTCTCAAGGCATACAAGGCTGTGATCACTGCCGAAGACGGCATCCTCGACGGCGGTTTCGGCCAGAAAGTGGCTTCATATCTCGGTCAGGACAGCGTGAGAGTCATCAACCTGGGCTTGCCCAAGGAGTTCCTCAACCGCTTCAAAGCCACAGAATTGCAGAAACAATGCGGCCTAACCCCCGAGCAGATAGCCGCAACAGTGATGGAGGCAATGCAATAAGTAAGAAGTAACTTTGCAACATAATCACCCATCCACCCCGTTATGACTGAAAAAGAGAAAATGCCGATTATGACTGAAAAAGAGAAAATGCTGGCCGGCATGATCTACGACGCCAACTACGACCCACAACTCATCGCCGAGCGCAACGCCTGCAAAGAGCTTTGCCGCACCTACAACTCTCTCCCGCCCTCCGACCTCTCTGCTCGCGAAAACCTGCTTAAACAGATGCTCGGCTCTGTGCCGGGCAATATCCTCATCGAGCAGCCGTTCTATTGCGACTATGGCTACAACATCTCTGTGGGCGAGAATTTCTACGCAAATTTCAACATGGTGATTCTCGATGAGGCTAAGGTTACATTCGGCGACAACGTCTTTATCGCCCCCAACTGCGCCTTCTACACCGCAGGCCACCCCCTAAGCGCCGCGGAGCGCAATAAAGGTCTGGAATATTGCCGCCCCATCACAGTGGGAAATAACGTGTGGATAGGTGGCAACGTAGTTGTGCTTCCCGGTGTCACAATCGGCGACAACTGCGTAATCGGTGCCGGAAGCATTGTCACAAAGGACATCCCCGCCGGCTCTTTGGCCGTGGGCAATCCCTGCCGCGTGGTCAAAACCATCGAGGAGTAGAACTTCCCTCCGGTTGCCGGCTTACCGGCAAACTTCCTTACCCACAAATATTTAAAGGCTGCACCCTCGCAAGTGCAGCCTTTAAATATTTGAGTTAACGGATTAATAAACGATTTTAGTGGCAGAGCCGGATGTGCGCCGGATGTAGATCTGCCCGGTCACAGGGTTGCTCACGCGCATGCCCTGAAGGTTGTAATAGGTTGGGGCTTCGTCGTCGGAGCTCTCCACGAGGTCGGTGATGCCGGTTGTGTTGGATTGATGCACGGTCAGGAGCAACTGTCCCACACCGTCGGTGAGTCTTAGGTGAGCATCTCGGTCGCTACCGGCTGTGTTGGGTTGGCAACGGATCGTGAGCTTATCCACGGTCATGTCGTTGGGCTCGTTGACCACTTCACACCAGTCAGCATCGCTCTCCACGGGGGTCTTGTAGCCCATCAGCGAGAAGATCTCATGCTCGAAGTCGCCGCCCTCTTTGGGCACGGTGATCTCATCATTGCCCACAGGCAGGGAGGTCATCACGGAGTGGCGGATCACGGGAGTTACGTAGTACGACGTGCCTTTTCCGCTCTCGAAATATCCCTCGACGGGGCGCCACTCACCGTCGATTTCCATCAACGCGGTGTTGCCGCCGGCGCGCTGCTTGGCCATAGCAAAAGATACTTTGCAGTTTTCGTTATACTCGGGCAGACCATCGATGACGATGAAAAATTCATCGTTCACCACGGGCATGTCGGTAAATTCAAAGAATGTGCCTTGAAGCATGCCGTCTGCGGTGGGACCGTCGAGGTCAATCACTGTCCACCAGTAAGAATCCACTCGCTTGCCGGGGAGGCCGTTCTCGCATGTGTAGAGGTGCACACCGATAGAGGTGTTGTCGGTAATGGCCACTTCAGTTGGAGCATCCACAAAGTAGACGTATGCGCCACCCACGACCATCGGCACTGACGGAGCGGAGAAATACTCGGCGTAGCGTGTGATCTTATGGGTGTTCGAGCCGGGGAACACGCCCCAGTCGGCCATATCGAAGGTTGAGGGCACATCGCCGGGCTGAATGTTGTTGATGCCGCCTTGAAATTCGGCACACACTGTGGCGATGTCGCTGCTCTCGCCGTGGTCATTGCCAACGGCCAGGCCCACGGGCCATGAGTGCTGGAACATGTAGCTGACCGTGGCCTCCGGGCCGGAGATCTCCTGCGTGGCTGAGGACTGGCCGTCGACAGTGCCGGAGAATACCCACACGTGCTCTGTCGGGAAGCCTGTTGAGACGGAGCGGAAGGTGACGGGAGCAAGAGGAGCCACCATGTAGTCATGACTCGAGGCCTCGCGGAAGGTGGCGGGAGGCAGGATGCGTGCCACGGGCTCTGTGCCTGTCACCGATACAAACCCGGCAGCGGTGTAGCTCACCTCTTCCGAGCCGTTTTTGGCCGTGAGGGTGATGTCGTAGTCGCCGTCGGCGGTGTAATAGATCACGGGCTGAGCCTCGGTGCTTGTGGCAGGTGTGGCTCCGGGCATGCTCCATTGCAGGTCGGTGAGGCCGGGATTCAGCGCAATCAGGCGCAGCTCCTGGCCGGTGGTGAGGCTCACTTTGTCGATGGCCTTGATGCCGGAGACTTTGATATCGTCAATAGTGAAATCGCCTTGGTAACCGCCGGTTTTGAATGTCTCGTCCTTTGAGCCCCAGGAATATGTGAGGCGGAGCTTTACGGTCTTGCCGGCCCAGTCTTCAAGGCTTGCGCTGACCCGGCGCCACGCCCAGGGGCGCTCGCCTTCGGCATCCTTGGAGTTCCAGAGCAGGGTTGAGGTCTCGAAATCGTCGTCGGAGATAGAGATAAGAAGGCGACACACGTCATCGTAGTTGAGCGACATGCCCACCCACAGGCTCAGCTGTGCACTGTAAGGCACCTGAAACTCCGGCGAGGTGGCCGAAGAAATCTCACGGCGATAGGTCTGGTACGGGCCTTCGACGTAGAGCGAGGCTTTGTCCGAGGGGTCAATGGAGGAGAAGGCCTTGGTGCCGGTGGTGGCCTTGGTGGTCCAGGTCACATACTGCGTGGGGTCGATGCTCCAGCCTGTGAGACCTTTGTCGAAATTGTCGCTCCAAACAGCTCCGCGAGCCTCAGGCACATCGGCTGTGAATAGAGGAGTCTGCGCAGCGGCAGCCTTCATTTTGGTGGCCCCGGCATAGCGCACGGCAGGTACAGCAACGTTGAGGTCTTTGCTGACCCTCACATTGGGCACCTCTTGAGCCGTTGCCGAGACGGCGAGGGCAAGAATAGATAAGGAAAGAAGAAATCTTTGCATTTCTGAATTAGTTGGAGATAGGGAAAAAACCGACTCGCCAAGCCCGGGAGCAAGGCGAGCCGATCTATGAAAGGGTGATTATTTTACGAGTTCTTTAGTGGCTTTCTGACCGCGCACCACGATGTAGAGACCACCCTGACGGGGCGATGCAACCTCCACGCCGCGCATGTCGAAGTAGCGCACGTTGGCATTGTCAACGGTGATGTCTTCGATGCCTGTTACTTGATCTTCGTCAAACATCTTGCCTGAGCCGTCTGAGGTGTAGATATACATGTGCCGGGGATTTTCAACCTCAACGGGCTCTGAGCCGGCAGCTTCGTCGCCGTCTTTGAATTTCACGCTTTGGGCGTCGCCGGGGATCTCGGCCATGTAGATGTTGGTGTCGAGGGTTTTGGGAGCATCTTCACCGGCAGAGAGGAGCATGGGCTGCACGTAGGGAGTCATTTCGATATCCTCGCCGTTGACCTCAACGGTGGGTTTGGAGAATTTTGCATCGGTATTGTCCCAAAGCACTACGATGTTCTCGACAGCAACCTCAGTCTGCTCTATTTTGATCGAGTTGAGGTAGCAATACATTCGAGAGGTCTCGATGTAGAAGCAAATATAATATGTACCGCTGGCCGGCACCTCAAATTCTGCTGTGTAATTCTCATTGTAGCTTGAATTGGCCACTTCCTGATCCTGCCAGTCACCGATTAAAGATGCATCGAATGAGGCGTTGGCGGTGAGGCCAACTTTCAGGGTTTCGCGATAGTTGTAATTGTAACTTGCTGCACCGTATGTTACAGTGACTTTGCCCTTCTTGGCCTTGAAGGGAACAGTGAAGGCTTTTACGTTGCTCGAACTTGCAACAAGACCGTTACGGTAAGAATTGCTGTCGGAATTGTACTTCCATGCTTTCCCGTTTTCGTTTTCAGGAAGCGTCCAAAATTCAATTTCGGAAGCGCTTGAGAGCGTCTGCTGGAAAGGCAGCTCGAAACCGCCGCCGATGAAAGGTGATTTGGCGGTGCAGGGGTCGGAAGCGTCCTCGCCGTTGTATACGATCACAGTATAGGTGAAGACGCCGGAGGAGAGCACGTTGTCTTCGTATTCCATCGTGGCACCGGGGACAAGGTTGTCGGCCAGTGTGGCGATCAGCTCACCGTCGCGAAGCACTTCGATTTTGGAGATCTCTGCCAGGTCATCACCGCCGACGTTCTTGGAGGGATTCACCCAAGAGAGGTGCACCAGAGCCTCGTCGTCGGCATCAGCCGAGATGGTAAGGTCGGTGGCTGCAAGGGGTGCCGTTTCGCAAACTGTGGCAGACTGCTCGATGCTTGCACCATAGATATAAAGTTCCCATTTGTAATTGGGTCGAACGATTCCGACAGTGTAATTGCTGTTTTCGGGCACGTCAAACTCAAAATTAACATCGGTCTTTGATGTAGAGGTGAAGGTGTAGGTGATAACCTCGGTTACAGGCTCGGCTGCGGGGTCAGCAGATTTGTAAAGCGCTACATTAATAGTTTCAGAATATGATGCACTTCTTGAAGCTCCGCAAAGCACAACTTTCACTGTGCCCTTTTTGGCTTTGAATTCGGGAGAGAAGAGCCACAGGCCGGATTTGTAGTCTGGGGCGGTGAGGCAGCCTTTAGAGGAGTCGAATTTCCAGGTCGTGCCGTCGGCGATGGCCGGAAGGGTCCAATCGGCCACGGCAGCCTCGGAGGTGAACTCTACGTTGTAAGGCAGTTCCATTGCGCCGCCTACCTTGCCGGTGACTGCCTTGGCAGGCTCGCCGGCATTGTCGCCGAGGTAGCTAATAATATAATATGTGTAGCGGCCGGGACCTTCAACCTCGTCGGTGAGGGTCATGGCTGCGCCTGCTTCGGCGTTTTCGTAAGTTTTGATTACGTCCTCGCCGCGGAGCACTTCAACCTTGGTCAGCGTGGTGAGCTCGTTGCCGAGCACGTCGGTGGCGGGGTTGGTCCAGGCGAGCGATACGGTGTAGCCGCCTTCGGGGTCTTCGGTGGCGGTGAAATCAGTAGCAGCAACCGGAGCCACAATCACCTCGGAGAGCTTGATATTGGAGAGACGGAAATAACCGCTGCCGGAAGCGCCTTTGGCATGGAAACCGATATAGAACCGACCATCGGCATCTGCTTTGAATCGAGTTGTGTTGGTTGCCATTGTTGAAGTGAGGGAAAGGGTCTGGTCAAACACTGATTGAGTGAGACCTTCGGCAGTGGCTTCGTTGCCAATCATTACTTCCATTGCTTTGGTAGAAGTGGCGGAAGCTGAAGTGGAGAATTCAAGATCGTAGTAGGTGCCTGCTTTCAGCTCAAAGGGAGGGGTCACGAGCCAAGCGTCCATGGTACCCGACGACTGATTGAGCTGCACGTAATAATAATATGAGGCGGGCTTGCCCCATTTGGTGGTTGTTGTGCTGTTTTCACCGTTAAAGGTGGTGTAAAGATCAAATCCGTAGGATGAAGTGAAATCTTCGGAGTAAGGCAGAACTGCTGTACCACCGGTCACGACCTTATTTGAGGTTGCGCCTGTGGTCTCGGTCTTGCCGGCGTTGATGTATTGCACGGTGTAGGTGTAAGCGCCGAGTTCGGTGATGGTTTGGTCAACGAAGTTGTAGGGCAGCTCGCCGGTCCATTCTTCAGCCACAACGACTGTGGCCGGGCCTTTGCGTGTGATCTTCCATGCAATGCCGGAGGGGTCGACATATCCGCCGTTGGTGCCGGTGGGGGCATCCCATGTAAGGGCGATGGCTTTTTCGCTGCCCTCGACGGCTGTGGCCACAACGTTTTTGGTTGCCGACAGACCGGCGTCAGGGCCTACATAGCCGGAGGTCTTGACTGAAGAAATCGAGAGGGGACAGTTACCGTTATCGTTGAAGGGCTGCACGTAGTAGTAATAAGTGCCTGAAGCGGGCACTGTGGTGTCGACATATGTGGATGTCTCACCGGGGGCGATGCCGTCGGTAACTGTGGCAATCAGGATATTTTCAGACATCGAAGCCCAGGAGGAGTTGGTGCGGTAGATGTTCACACCGGAGAGCTGCGACAGGGCGGTGCCGCCATCATTCACTGCGGGGTTGGTCCAAGTGAGAGTCACCTCGAGGGCGCCTTTCTCACCGGGAGTGGCGGTGATGTCAGTGGCTTTGCCGGGAAGCTCTTTGTAGGCATCAATTGTGATATTATCTACGAGAATATCGTTACTGCTGGCGGATGAGGCATTTGTGCGGAAACCAATGCGGTAAGCGCCGTCAGCATCTACAGAAAAGCTTACTTTCTTTCCGGAATAGGAAGAGGACTGGATGTTTTCGCGCCACAATTCGGTTTGACCTTCGGGTGTGGCATCAGTGCCAAGGTTTACACTCAGGTCTTTATAGTTTGAAGATCCGGATGATGAGATCTTGGTGTCAAAAGTAATGACATAGGCCTTTCCGGCTTCGAAATTCAGCTCGGGGAGGAAAAACCAGGCGTCGTATTCATTATAGCGCGACCCGGGATAAAAACGGGCTGCTGATGAGCTGTAATCCCAGTTTCGGGAGTCGGTGTCAGCGTGCCATAGAGTGAGGGTATTGAACGCTGCGCTTGTGTCGAATGTCTGCGAGTATGGCAACTCATCGGCCCAAACCGATGTGGCCGAGGCAGCAATCGCAAGCATTGAAAGCAGAAACTTTTTCATACTTTTTCTGAGTGGGTTAGATATATAACTAATAGAATTGAATTATTGGAAATGATTGATTTTTTGCAATTATCTCGCAAAGTTACAAAAAAATTGTAACAATTGCATGATTTATTCGGAAATTTTAATTATTTTTGCCACATCAATTGGATATTTTTAACTTTATGTCCAAATGAGTACGAAATCCGACTTCTAAATTTGTATATATCAATCTTTTGGCGTTATGAGTGTTGCACAACAGAGTTTTTGGACACGCGACAGGATCATGAATCTTATCCTGGGCGTGGCGATTGGCGCGGTGGTCGTGCTGCTGATCAGATATCTGAGCGATGTGCTGTTGCCGTTTTTTGTGGCATGCTTTCTGGCCTATCTGCTCCAGCCCCTGGTAGAGCTTAACCGCAGAATCTTCGGGCTGAAAGGACGCATCGTGGCCTCGCTGCTGTCAATCCTGGATCTCACTGTGCTGTGCACGGCGGTAATCTACCTGTTCCTGCCCACTGTGGTGCGCGAACTCGACGAACTCGCTGCCATCATCCGGGGCATCAACGAGGGCAAAATCGCTCTGGCGCCGTTCTACCATAACCTCATCGAAGGGGCCGGAAAATACCTCAATCTGGACAACATGAGCCAGTACCTCTCGGGCAAACACATCACCACTATAATTAACAGCGGGCAGTCGATCCTGGAGGAGATGCTAAGCGTTTTGATGTCGATTCTCTCGGTGTTGCTCACGCTCATCTACGTAATCTTCATCCTCATCGATTACCCCCAGATTGTGCGCGGATTCAAACTCCTGATGCCGGGAAAATACCGCACGGCCTACATTTCGGTGCTCACCGAGGTGTCGCAGAGCATGAACCATTACTTCCGCGGTCAGGGCATCGTGGCGCTGTGTGCGGTGGTGTTTTATAGCATAGGGTTTACTCTGGTAGGCTTCCCCCTGGCTCTGCCCATGGGCATCCTGGTGGGTATTCTGTACATGATACCTTATTTCCAATACATTACGGTGATTCCGGTGGCCATCATCTGCTTTATCTATTCCTTGGGAGGCGCCGATTCGTTCCTGCCTATGATGGGGAAATGCGGACTGGTCTACCTGCTGAGCCAGAGCATCTGCGACTATGTGATCACACCCCACATCATGCGCAAAGAGATGGGCCTCAACCCCGCCGTGATCCTTCTGGCCCTGTCGGTTTGGGGCAGCCTTCTGGGCATCATCGGTATGATCATCGCCCTGCCAATGACCTCGCTGATCATGACCTACTACACCCGCTACATCTCCGAAAAATAACCCCTCGGCAAAATTTTGCAAAAAATTTTGCAAAATTGTTTGGTGAGTTCAGAAATTTATATTAACTTTGCTCCGTGAAAGATTGATAGGCTAACAACCTAAATTGATTATCCCTTTATTAACATCTAACTATCAACAATTTAAACCTCTTAAACATTTAACTATGAAAAAGAAGAATTACAGGACGTTACGCACGTCCGTGAAGAAATGGCAGGCCATGAAGGCCGCCTTCGACCACAGCGTCACAAACTCAGAAAATAATCCATCCGGCCACGGCTGCGGCGAGAATCACGACAATGGGGTGGATTTTGGTGAAGTAGACCACACAAAAAGCTCCGGCACAGATTGCTATGCTCCAAATCACATCGGAGGTGACAGAACCGAAGTTGGCGGAATTCATCAGCAACAAAGCCGCGGAGGCGATCAACCCCACTACGACCTTGCGCAGGCCCATAAACACCCCCCGCACGGCCACACTGTCTTTGTGCCTGTGGATGTAATGACTGGTATAGGCCACAAGCAGAAACGATGGCAGGACCACGACGAGCGTGCACAACAGCGAGCCCAGGAGTCCCCACCCTACGCCGGGGAAACCGTTGAGCGACGGGGCTACGTAGCCGATGTACGTGGCGGAATTTATGCCGATGGGTCCGGGGGTCATCTGCGAGATGGCCACAATGTCGGTAAAAGTTTTCTCGGTGATCCACCCTGGTGTCACGATCTCGTTCTCAATCAGAGCGAGCATGGCATAGCCGCCACCGAAACCGAAAAGCCCTATCTTGAGATAGCTCCAGATTAAACGCAGAAAAATCATGATTCTTGGTTTTTAAGACTACGACGCAGGGCGAGGTACCCGCCCACACCGCCGAGGATGATCCATAAAATCGGGTTTGAGACAACCGGGAGCTTCGACCATATCAGCACTGCCACGATCAGAGGAATCCACACCGTGCGCCAATCGATCTTGGCTGCCTTAGCCGAGGTGATGACCGGGGCGATGATCAGAGCCACAACGGCCGGACGGATGCCTTTGAAGGCTGCCGTGAGCGTTGGGTTGGAGTTGATGGTCTCCGGGGTGAGGAAAATGGCAATGGCCAGGATGATGAGGAACGAGGGCAGAATGGTGCCTAAAGCAGCGAAAATGCTGCCGATGCGTCCTTTTATCTTGTCGCCAACGGCTACGGAGATGTTGACGGCGAGGATGCCGGGGAGCGACTGCGCCACGGCCAGCAGGTCAAGAAATTCCTCACGTTCGATCCACCGGTGTTTATCGACTATCTCGCGTTCGATAATCGAAATCATAGCCCAGCCGCCACCAAAAGTAAACAGCCCGATCTTAAAAAACGTCACAAACAAACTCAAAAGCATACAGACTTGATATAGACAACGGATCTCACAAAAAAGGACCTATTTATTTTAATATTCCTGTGGATGCGATTTCGCGTGGTAAAAAACAACGGATTTAACGAATTAAACGGATTAAACGGATTTATATCTGGAATTAAACAGAAATTCAGGTTTAAGCGACAATGTACTGAAATTAAGTAGAATACCCATATGCATATTTGTTATATGCAGATAATTAATTAATTGTGCTTTATGTTCGGGAAGAATTTCATTAACTGCCTTACACTCCACAATTATTTCTCCATAGCATACGAAATCGGCTCGAAAGGTATGACTTAATTGAATTCCTTTGTATACAGGATTCATTATAACCTCACGCTGATATGGGATTTGAAGATTTTGGAACTCTATTTCTAATGCATCTTGATATACAAATTCATTAAATCCAGGACCTAATTCTCCGTGAACAGCATAAGCCGCTTTATTTATTTGATATCTTTCATCTTGTTTGATGAGCATAAATCACTTTTGATTATAAGATAAACAAATCCGATTAATCCGTTTAATCCGTTGTTTATTAATTATTTAAGTTCGTATACTTTTCTAATTTTCCTTAACCGTTGTTTATCTTTTTATAAAGCATGGGTTAGCGGGACTGGAGGGCGGTGAGGGTGGCGGTGAGGTTGGAGATTTTGGAGGTGGCGTCGGCGAGTTTGCGGCGCTCGGTGTCGACCACGGCTGCGGGAGCATTGTTGACGAACCTCTCGTTGGAGAGTTTCTTCTCTACGGATGCTTTGAACCCTTTCAGGTACTCCAGCTCCTTGGTGAGCTTCTCAATCTCGGCCTCGACATCGATGTTGGCAGCCAAGGGCACGCAGAATTCACGCGTACCGACCATGAACTGTGCAGCAGCAGGGTCCTTCTCGGCATTGAGAGCGATCTCGCTGAGGTTGGCCAGCTTGACGATCACGCCCGGATAGGGCACACTCTCCTGAGCCACTGCGCAAAGCGTCAGGGCCTCCTTCTGGGGAATGTTGCGCTGGGCGCGCACACCGCGCACACCGGTCACAATCTCCTTGGCAAGGTCCATGTCGGCGAGAACAGCCTCGTCAACCTTGCCGGGAGCGGGCAGCTGAGCGTACATAATCGACTCGCCCTCGGCACGGGGGGCCAAGTGCTGCCAGAGCTCCTCGGTGATGAAGGGCATGAACGAGTGGAGCATGCGCAGCAGGGTGTCGAAATAGCCAAGAGTAGCCTCATAGGTTTTGGCATCGATGGGCGAACCGAAAGCCGGCTTCACCATTTCCAGATACCAGGCCGAGAATTCGTCCCAGAACAGTTTATAGGCCACCATCAGGGCTTCGTTCAGTCGGAATTTCGAGAAAAGATCATCCATCTCGGCCAGGGCCTTGTTGATCTGCATACCCATCCACTCTACGGCCACGCGTGCAGATTCAGGCTGCTCGGCCTTGTCGTCGACCTGCCAACCTTTGACAAGGCGGAAGGCGTTCCAGATCTTGTTGCAGAAATTGCGGCCCTGCTCCACCAGTTTGTCATCGTACATGATGTCATTTCCGGCCGGAGCTGCGAGCATCAGACCCATGCGCACGCCGTCGGCGCCATATGTGGCGATGAGGTCGAGGGGGTCGGGCGAGTTGCCGAGCATCTTCGACATCTTTCGGCCGATAGAGTCGCGCACGATGCCCGTAAAGTAGACATTGTTGAAGGGCTTGTCGCCGGCGTATTCATATCCGGCCATGATCATGCGGGCCACCCAGAAGAAGATGATGTCAGGACCGGTGACCAGAGTGGCCGTGGGGTAGTAATAC
>CAZNRK010000006.1:0-58010 GCA_964575435.1 uncultured Bacteroides sp. | reverse complement strand
TACCCTCAACGGTTTTCAAGACCGCCGCAATCGACCACTCTGCCATCTCTCCTAATTTATGGCAACTACCCAAAGGCAGCTTTCGCGGTTTTGCTCAGCAAAGTTTGATTTAATTTTTGAAATCGCAGACACCGGGAGGGTGAGTGCGATTTGGGAGTGTTGCCTTGGAAGGATTCGAACCCTCACAGGCGGAACCAGAATCCGACGTGCTACCATTACACCACAAGGCAAGGTGGAGGGGTTTGTTTTCCGACTGCAAAGGTAAAAAGTTTTTTTGTAACTGCAAAATAATTGGGCGATTTTTTTCAAAAAATCTTTGAAAGTCACCCTAAAATTGGGATTCAGTCGACTTTGTGGAAGAATTTCGGCTCTCCGGGCAGCATTCCCGGATGAAGCACCCTTACGTATTCGCCCAACACGGAGTCCGGACGGAAGGCCATAATGTCGAAAATGTTAGTGGCAGCGGTGTTGCAGCCGTAGATGCCACCGGAAGTGAAGGGTTTGAAGTGGCGGTAGAGGTCGCTGGCGGTGAGCATATTCTTGCGAGACTCGTCGTAGCCGTAAGTGCGCAGGAGCCAAATGTCTGCATCGCCGGCTGTGGCCAGAACTTCCTCAACGGAGAGAGGTACAGACCCCGTGGAAGTGTCGGCAGACCATGGATATTCCCCGCCGGCATCGTGGAGAAGGTGAGCCATATAGCTGCGCCCTCCCGGCACGTACCACACTCCTGAAGTGAGCTGTTCGGTGAGCACTTTGGGCCGTCGGGAGCCATCCTTCTCAACCTTTTGCGCCAAGTCCATATACTTGGCAGCCACTTCGTTATAGACTGAATCCGCTTCATGCTCTTTCCCGAAGAGCAGACCCAGAAATTTCAGCCATTCGGCCCTCCCGAGGGGAGTATTCTCCATATAATCAGCCATTTGGATGATCGGAATGGACGTGTGAGCAACGTCGCCAAAGCCCGAATTCTGATACGGAGACAGCAGAATGGCCTCCGGAGCAAGCGTAATGAGCTTTTCGATCGACGGGGACAGCGCTGATCCGATATCAACCACCTTCTCGTTTGGCAATTTGCTAAAATACTGAGCATCTGCCACTCCGGTGACAGCATCTTCAGCTCCAAGCATCTCCAGTCCGAAGGTGTGGACCGAAGAATACA
This sequence comes from uncultured Bacteroides sp., assembly GCA_964575435.1. GTDB lineage: Bacteria > Bacteroidota > Bacteroidia > Bacteroidales > Muribaculaceae > CAG-873. The sequence goes on along the minus strand of CAZNRK010000006.1, from coordinate 56,851 downwards.
CCACCGCCGAGCGCAGAGGTACCTCAATGACAGTGCCCTCCGGCAGTGTATCGGGTCGGTTGCCGCGAGGGATAAGCACGTAGCGGTCAAGCACTTTGCCTTCATTCCATGGGTCAGCGACCTCCACAAGCGTATAGCCATCGTTTTTGGTTATAGCGAGAAGCCGCGCCTCGGTGGTGCTGTCGTTTTGACTGACTGAGGCGTTATGATGACCTCCGCAAGAGCAGAGAGGCAAGAGGAAGAGGGCGAAGAGAAGATATTGAAGTTTCATCGGAGATTAAAGGTAATGTGGGCCCTTATTTGGTCTTGAATGTGCAAAGAATCACGGCGCGACGATTGTCGCAGGAGCGCGGGATGAGCAAAGTGGTGTCGTAAGGTTCTGATGTATAGCGTGATATACTTGGCAAGCACTGCTCCTGCACCAAAACGGTCACGGGGCGGCCGGCGGGGAGCGAATCTTCCCTCTCAAGTCGGCGAAGACGGTCTGAGGTGTAGAAATTCAGTGTATAATATCGCATCAGGCTATCCTCGATCAGAGAATAGACCGGGACATCGGCATCAAGGAGCGCTTGCACCTGAGGGGCAGCCCGGCGGTCGCTTTTGGGATTGAGCACAAGTGGCTGCACCACGGCAAGATAGAAAAAGAAGAGCGCCAAGGTGCTGGCCAACAGGGATTTGATGGGTTCAATTCGCCGACACAACAAGTAGACCACCACCGAAGGAGCCACGGGCATCAGCACCCATTGGAGCGCTCCGGGATGGTCAATTCTGAGCTTGCCGAGAGGCAACCACGGTGCCGCCACACATGCGGCCATGGCGAGCAGTCCCACCCAAAGCCATACCTTATTATAAATAGAGAGCGCCCTTGTCTCGCGCACGGCAATGAGCAACCGCGCTACACCCAGAGCGAGGAACGGATACATGGGCAGCAGGTACACACTACGCTTGCTGGCCGGAATGCAGTAGAAAATCAGCACCGTAAGGGCAACCGTGACTGAAAAGAGCCCGAGGGAAGATGATCGCAGCCGTTGCCACATCACTTGATAAGCTCCAAGCTGCCTATTCCACATCTCTTGAAAAGCTCCAAGCGAGAGGCGCCACTTCACTAAAAACACCCCGATCAGGACGGTGAGGGTCCACGGCAGCATGCCCCAGAGAAGAGTCAGAAGGTTATAGTACCAGGGATTCAGGTGGCTGTCGTAGCCCATCGTGCCGGTGAGCCTGCCGATGTTTTCTTCATAAGCGAGCGCAAGGAAGTTATCGCCACCTTGCTGATATGCAGCAAGATACCACAGCGCAGGCAAAATCATCGATGCCAGGCACACCCCGGCGAGCCATCCCACGGTCACAAAAAAGTTATCGCGCCTGAGCAAGCAGAAAATGCCCATAGCCAGACACGGAAGCAGGGCTCCGACCGGTCCTTTTGTCAGGACAGCACCGCTGAGGAGCAGAACGATGAGCGGAATTTTCCACCATCGGCGTAGCTCTCTCCATGAGTACATCAAAAGTAGCGCCAGCACGATGCAAGCGGTAAGGAGCATGTCGACACGGCAAATCACGGCCGAACGAAACACCTCAAACGACGTGGCCAACACACCGGCAGCCACCCCAGCCGTCAACTGCCTCACGCGCGGCCTGAGCCACATGAAAAAACCGGCCACGATTGCAATGAAGGCGAGAGCTGATGGCAGGCGTGAGCAAAACTCGTTGACTGTCCCGCCATTGAAAAGAAGCGAAAACACAGCAATGATCCATGCCAGGAACGGCGGTTTGTAGGGGATATCGCCCCCATAGGAGGTGGGAAGAATCCAGTTGCCGGACTCGAGCATGGAGACGGCCACGATGGCCTCGCGGGGTTCGCCTTTTGAGTTGAAATAAGTCTCACCGAGCCAGGGCACTGTCAGCACAGCCAACACTGCAATCAGCATCAGCACCTGCGAGCCTGTCGTGGACCCAATCCGCATCAGCATTTGAGAGAGAGGGGTGGAGCCGTTGTTTTTCATTGTCTGACAGAAAGAGTAGAGCGGTTGAATTTCATTGTCTGACAGAAAGAGTAGAGTGGTTGAATTTCATGGAGTCACTGCCGTTTGCTCCGCCTTTCCACGATGGGAATCATAATCGTGGCGTAGATTTGCACCATGGCTCCGGCCAAGGTGAATGCCAGTGCCTCTTGAAATGTGCCGTGGTCGTAAAAGAGGAAGAAGCCGCCCACGCAGAAGATTAATGCGCTCCAGAGCTCCAGTCGGTGCAGGCGCTTCAGACGAATATCCTCACCTTTATACGGGGAAAACAAGCGGGCGATGAGCAGGAGCGCAGCGCCTGCGCAGTAGATAAACCTGAAGGCCACGAATTGCAGCCCCACAAAAAGTGGGAGCACTGTGCCACCGGCCAAAAGCAGAAGGCCGGCAATGAGAAGCACGGTAATTATAGTTTCCTTATTCATTTTCAAACAGATAGACGTCTTCACCCTCGCTCACCATGTTGTAGTTCTCGCGCACTACCCGCTCCATCACCTCGGGGTCGGTGCTGAGGCGGGAGTTCATCTCCTGATAGTAGAGCATGGTGTCGGTGGCGGTTTTTATTTCAGTGTTCAGGCTGTCGATGGTGCGGGAATATTCCACGAATTTAAAAATGGAATTTTCCTGGAGAAACAGCGTGTAGATCACAAACAGCACCACGATGATGAGCATAATCGACACGTAGCGGCGAAACCAGTTGAAAATCTTACGCATTTGAGATAGTAGAGGAGGATTATTTATGGTTAAGAGGTAGGATCCCAGCGGTACATGCGGTCGCTGGGTCGGATTTTTGAGGGAACTTTAATCGAGAAGCTATCGCCTTTGACAGCCTTCGGCACCGGTTTGCAATTGACTTGAATCTCCTCGATGGTGAGGAAAACAGCGCCGGTGGTGGGCCCGGTGATGATGACCTCATCGCCAACGCATAGCTCGCCGGCCTCCATCAGGAATTCGGCCACACCGAGCTTGGAGAAGGTCTTCACGCCCTTGGCTATGTAGTGCTTGACGCGAGTGGCCGATGAGCCGTACTTGCCCGACCATTCGCCCAGACGCTGCCCGAGATAATAGCCATCCCAGAATCCGCGGTTGAACACCTTCCGGAGCTCCGCGGTGAGGGCATCGACTTTCTCTTGGGTGTACTCCCCGGCGATGACGGACTTCAGAGCCTCGTCGTAGGCGCGGACCACAACGCTGACGTATTCCGGCCCGCGAGCGCGTCCTTCGATCTTGAACACCGACACTCCGGCATCGATCATGCGGTCGAGGAAGTGGATGGTGCGCAAGTCTTTGGGCGACATTATGTACTTGTCGTCTACGGCCAGTTCGTCGCCCGTCTCGCGATCGGTGACAACGTAGCCCCGACGGCAAATCTGCGTGCATGCACCGCGGTTGGCGCTTGAATTCATCTGATGGAGACTCAGATAGCACTTGCCGGAAACTGCCATACAGAGGGCACCGTGGCAAAACATCTCGATGCGCACGGGACGCCCGGCCGGTCCGGTGATGTTCTCTTCGATAATGGCACGGTGGATGGCAGCCACCTGGTCGAGATTCAGCTCTCGGGCGAGCACCACCACGTCGGCCCATTGGGCATAGAAGCGCACAGCCTCAATGTTTGTGATATTGCACTGTGTGGAGATATGCACCTCCACGCCACGGGAACGGGCGTAAAGAATGGCGGCGATGTCTGAGGCAATGATGGCCGAAATGCCCGAGGCGGCCACGGCATCGATGATGGCATGCATCTTCTCGATGTCGGAATCGTAAAGCACGGTGTTGACCGTCAGGTAGGTCTTCACGCCGGCGGCCGAGCATGTCGAGGCTATGGAGCGGAGATCGTCGAGGGTGAAGTTAGCGCTTGATTTGGAGCGCATGTTCAGCCCCTGCACGCCGAAATATACGGCGTCAGCTCCGGCGTCGATGGCTGCGTGTAGGCTCTCATAGCTGCCCACGGGGGCCATTATCTCAAAATCTTGACGTTTCATCGATTGATATGGGGTGTAAACACTTTAAGGCCATTAGTGCCGCAGCGGGCTCTAATGACCGTAATGTGCTGCCTGGAGGGAGGTGAGATTATTCGCCGGCCTCGGGGGCAGGAGTAGCAACAGGCGCAGCCTCGGGGAGGGCAACGTTCGAGTCGAACTGGCTTGAGGCGGGAGCGGGAGCTGCCTGGGTGGCCTCAGTGCGGATTTGGGCACCGGCGCCCATCTTAGGCATGGTGTAGACAGAGCAGATCGAAAGGAAAACGATGATGCCGGCCAGCCACCATGTGCCGTTCTCAAGGAACGTATTGGTCTGACGCACACCCATCATCGAGTTGGCGCCGCCAAATTGCGATGACAGACCGCCTCCCTTGGATTTCTGGATGAGCACAATGCCGATGAGCAGAATTGCTACAATTACGGTGAGGATGATTACAATTACGTGAAGCATAATTTATATTTATTACTTATTTTTGCTGTTGATATTCCCGGTTTTTAATTAGTTTCTGCAAGAAACGCAATTGGTCTGCAAAGTAAACACTTTTTTCCGGAAAATTCAAACTTAAATTGGATATAATTTCAAAAGCACGCTCATATCGGTGCTGTTTTATGAAAATTTTAGCCAGACTTTCACTCAGAAGGCTGTCATCGGCCTTCTGAGCCGGTTTTTGCTGCTCGGAAGATTTGTCGTCGTCCGGGCGGTCATTTGGCGCAGAAGTGGAGGTCTCGGAGGTAGCTGAATTTGTTACATCCGTAACATCTTCGTTGCTTTCTGAGGCATCAGCGGCCGCACCCGAATCAGCGGGAGAGGCCTGAGAGCGCAATTCCGGCGGCAGAAGCGAGCCATCGCCGGGGGTAGCTTCAAGATCTTCATCGGCAAAATAATCGGCCGGAGCGGGATTGAAGATCAGCTGCTCGAGCAGAGCGGTTTCTGAGTCAGATGAGCTGCCGTAAGCGTCTAAGAATGTTGAGATTGCGCTGTCTGTCGAGGGAGCGGGCGCCGACTGCTCGGGGGGATAGATATGAGCCCAGTCTTCGCCGGCGAGGTCAACGGTATCGGCCAGTGCGGTGGGGTCGGAGCAGTTGAGCAGAAGGTGCATCTTCATCTCTTTGAGCTCTTCGGCATCAAGGGCCGACGGGTTGCGCTTGAGCATAAGCACCCCCGGGAGGATGAAAGCCGGATGCTCCTGCATCATCTCCCTAACCCACTCAGCCGGCACGGGCGCAGGCGGGGTGTCAGAGGTGACGTTAAGGAGGGATAATATTTTGGAGCTCAAAGACATATGTGGGGTTTACCAGTCACCTAATGTGGCATTGAAGATGAGGTCGACGAGTTCTTTGGAGATTTGCTGGCAGAGTTCATCCTGCACATCGGTAAGCATTTCCGAGGCGTCAAAGTCGCGATAGGCCGAGAATGTCTGGTCCAGGTCCTTGCCCTCTTGCTTTGTGTTGATGTATTTGACGCGCACTCCGATGGTCAGGCGTGTTTTAGATGCGTAGGCGTCTTCGGTTACGGCCTGCGGAGAGAGGGAGTACTGTGTGATTTCGCCCTCGAGGCGGAGGTCGGAATTGCCGTCGACGGTGGTCAAGCGGGTGTTGCGGGTGATATAGTCGAGCAATTCGTTCTCAAACATCTGCTGCAGAGGAGGATACACCAAGGCGGCACGGATCGGGAATTGCGAGACGGAGATGGTCTTGTACACATTATAATCTATGGATGCACCGTTGAAGGTGTAGGAGATCGAGCACGAATTCCCCATCACCGAGGCTGCGAAAGCGAGCGCCACGGCCACGATGCGCAATAATATCGGGTGATTATTCCAGGCCATATTCCTTGATTTTGCGGTAAAGGGTGCGTTCGGAGATGTTTAGCTCGCGGGCCGTCTCCTTGCGGCGGCCGTCGTTGCGGTCGAGAGCCCGACGTATGGTTTCCTTTTCGTTAGCAGCTAAAGTAACCTCTTCCAGAGGGTTAACATCAATGACAGAGGGGAGATTGCGGCGCGGAGCCTGCTCATCGACAGCCGGCCTGTCTGCCGACTCCGGAATATGAAGCGTGCGCGCCGGGGCGACAGGGTCGGCCTGCAGGTGCTCGATTTTGGCCCTAAGGTCGGCAATCTCGCTTTGGAGGCGGAAGATGAAATTGAACAGCATCTCGCGCTCGTTGTCGTAAGCCGAAGTGTGGATGGCCGGGGTGCGCACCCCGTCAGCTGCGGGGGCGTCGGAGGGGAGATATGGACGCAGACGGTCGGCCGTCACCTCCTCTCCGGCCTCAAAGAGAGCCACCTGCTCCACTACGTTTTTTAGCTGGCGCACGTTGCCCGGCCAGCGATAGCTGAGCAGCAGGGTGCGAGCCGTATCTGAGAAAGAGATTTCGGGGATGTGATACTTTTCAGCAAAATCCGACGCGAATTTCTGAGCCAACAGCAGGATGTCGCGCCCGCGTTCGCGCAGAGGGGGCACGGCGATCTGCACGGTGGAGAGGCGGTAATAGAGATCCTCACGGAATTTCCCTTCGGCCACGGCCTTTGCCATGTTGACGTTTGTGGCGGCAACGACGCGGATGTTGGTGTGCTGCACCTGCGAGGAGCCCACTTTCAGAAATTCACCCGTTTCGAGCACGCGGAGCAGACGGGCCTGGGTGGTAAGGGGGAGCTCGGCCACTTCGTCAAGGAAAATCGTGCCGCCATCGGCCTCCTCGAAGTATCCCTTGCGCGAGGCCACAGCACCGGTGAACGACCCCTTCTCGTGGCCGAAAAGCTCTGAGTCGATGGTGCCCTCGGGGATGGCGCCGCAGTTGACAGCTATATATTTTGCATGCTTGCGCGCCCCGTAGAGGTGGATGATCTGAGGGAAGAATTCTTTGCCCGATCCGCTCTCGCCGGTGACGAGCACGGAAAGGTCGATGGGTGCCACCTTCAAGGCGCGCTGCACAGCCTCGAGCAGCGCAGGCGTATTGCCCACGATGCCCAAGCGAGCCTTTACCTGGCGCACCTCTTCGGGGATATATATTTGAGATTCAGTCACTTGATTTTCTCCAATGCGTAAGTTTGAGATTTCAGAAAATCGCCCAGCTCCTCCACGCTGCCGGCGTGGGCTAATTGCTCATCCACACTGATGGGCTCGCCCACAGAGACGTGGAGCTCCGTGCCGCATTTGCGGAACACCTCGGCCGGGAGCCGCAGGGTGCGCAATTGCCATGACACAAGGCCTAAGAAATTGAACCACCATGAGTTAGACCCATGGAAGAAGATCGGAATCACAGGCACTTTGAGCTGCTTGATCAGGCGGATGATCGAGGGCTGCCACTCGCGGTCGCGCAGCTGCCCCTTCCAGTTGATTTTCGAGACGGCACCCGCCGGGAAGAAGCCCAACGGCTTGCCCGAGCGCACTTGCTCGATGGCTTGCTTTATGCCGGCCATCGACACGGCTTTTTTCTTGGGGTCGTCGCTTGCCAGGGCGTCGACGGCGATGAAATTCGGGCGCATGGCCTTGATGTGGTTCAGCACCATGTTGACCATTACCTTATATTCCGGCCTGTAGCGAGTGATGAGATATATGAGGGTGATACCGTCGAGGGCACCGAAGGGGTGATTGCTCACCGTGATGAAGGGGCCTTCGGGCAGGTGCTCAAGCACCTCCTCGCCATCAACGCGGAGCCTGATACGGAAATCATCGAGCAGCGAGGCCACGAAGGGCGGACCCGGCGTGTCGAAATATTTCGAGTGCACATCGTTGACCTTGTCGACATCCAGCACCCGAAGCAGCCACGCCACCAGCTTCTCATGCCCTTTCAGGGCCGGAGCGATAGCCACCACGTCGTCGACATCCAGCACGGTGCGCTTCTCCGGAGCGGAGGGGATATGTTGAGTATCTTCTTGCATATCAGTTACCTGTAACATTAATGTCCGCGCATGTCTGAGGCCACATCCTTCGAGATTTTTTCAGACACGGGCACTTCGGGGCGCGGAGCGTGCATTTTCACTTTGAGTTCGTCAAAGCCCTTGCCATAGACGCCGTTGACGTTGGCTTGGGTGAGGAAGGCATTGGGGTCGATGCTTTTTATGATTCGCGAGATAGTCACCGACTCGATTTTGCGACACATCACCAAAAGCACCTTCACCTCCTTCTTGCTGTACCAGCCCATGGCCGAGATTACCGTGCACCCGCGGTGAGCGTCGTTGTTGATAGCCGTGGCTATCTCCTGCCACTTAGATGAAAACACCGTGAACTGCACAGCCTGCCTGTTAGTATTCACCACCATATCCACCACATACGATACCAGCACCAGCACCACGAAACCAAACACCATCTTGTCAGCGTGGTGGAAGATGAAAAACGATGAGGAGATGATCACCACATCCGTGTAGAGGATCATGCGACCGATGGTGACGTTAGAGTGCTTTGAGACGATTGCGGCGATGATGTCGGTGCCACCGCTTGAGCCGTTGTGCGTGAAAGCCAGACCGATGCCGATGCCGCAGAGCACACCGCCGATGACCACATTCATAAACGGCTCCTGCGTGAATCCATCCTTGAACATCGGCACAAAAAGACCGATGAAAAGCGAGATCACGAGCACCCCGTAGATCGTGCCAATCACGAATTTCTTGCCCACTGTGCGATAGGCCACGGCCAAAAGCACAAGATTAATGGCCAGCTGGGTCACCGCCACCGGAATGCCTGTCAGGAAATAAATAATGGTGCCGATACCGGCCAGACCGCCGATCACCACTCCCTCCGGCAGGATAAAAGCCGAGAAGCCGAAGGCATAAATGGCCAGACCCAAGGTGATCATGATGTAATCCTTGGTTGTGACCCACAATCTTTGACCGTCGATAATCATGGATAAGGCGCTAAAAAATTAATTTCCTTGCTTAGAAAATCGGTAAATAATTGACGTGCAGAGAGATATGGTGCAAAATATGCATCAAATCCCGCCATCGCGCACGATTTTTATATGCAAAGATAATTACTTTTGCGCAAACTTGGTGTGATATCGGCGAATTTTTTGTAATTTTGTGGGTATGAAAAAGTTTTTCCCTTTGATTTTGCTCCTCGCCCTCTGCGCGGGGTGCAGTCCGAAAAAGACCTCCGACAAGCCCATCCTGGCTGTCAGCACCCCGGCCCAGGCTCAAATCTTGAGCGAGCTGGCCGACACATTATATAATATAGTGACCGTGCTGCCTCCCGGCACCAACCCCGAGACCTATGATCCCGCAATGAAAGAGCGTATGGCCCTGGCCGATGCCCGTGCATTCTTCATCACCGGGGTCCTGCCCTTTGAGCAAACCCTCAACCGCGGCCTTCCCGACCAAGTTGAAATCATCGACACATCAAAAGGCATCGACCTCATCACCGGTACGCATCAACACGCACACAACCATGATGGCCATGCCCACCACGATGGCGCGGGCCACCACGATGGCGATGTCGACCCCCATATCTCGACTTCTTACGCCAACGCCTTGATTATGGCGCAAAACTTCACCGATGCCCTTTCGCGCCTTGACCCTGACCGCGCCGTCCTCTACACCGAGCGTCTGCAAGGCTTCACCTCAAGAATCCGGGCCGCACAAGATCTCGCGCGCGACAGGCTGCAACAGGCCGGGGCTCACGCCTTCGCCGTCTGGCACCCCTCTCTGAGCTACTTCGCCCGCGATTTCGGCCTCCACCAAATCTCCGTGGGGCAGGAAAGCAAGGAAATATCTATAACATCGCTCTCAAAAATCGTGGAGGAAGCACGGGCTGACAGCGTGCGCGTTTTCTTCTACCAAAAGGCCTACGATTCCCGTCAGGCCGAAAATGTCAACTCCGCTATCGGCTCGCGCCTCGTGGCCATCGACCCCCTCGACGCCGATTGGGAATCACAACTTAACCTTATCATCGATGCCCTCACCTCAGATAATTAAGCTCACCGATGTGTGGCTCGAGCGCGGCAGGCGCGAGATCCTGCGGGATGTGAATTTCACTGTCAACGCCGGCGATTTCGTGGCCATTACCGGGCCAAACGGCGGGGGAAAGACCACCCTGCTGCGCATCATTCTCGGCCTCCTGCGCCCCTCATCCGGGACGGTGACCGTAGCCCCGGGATTGCGCGTGGGCTACCTTCCTCAAAAAAACACCATCGACTCTCACTTCCCCATTTCTGTCAGCGAAGTCATCGCCTCAGGCCTCCTGGCCCAGAAAGGCCTCTCCGGCCGGGAGCGCAGCGCCATGGTATCTGAAATCTTAACCCGCACAGGCCTTACAGCCCATGCCGACCACCCCATCGGCGAAATCTCCGGCGGACAGCTCCAGCGCACCCTCCTGGGCCGGGCCATTATCTCAAATCCTGACCTCCTGGTCCTCGACGAGCCCCTAAGCTATATCGACAAAAACTTCGAGCCTCGCCTCTACGACATCATCGCTGATTTTGCCCGACGGGCCACGATTCTGCTCGTATCTCACGAGATGTCGACAATCTCGACCATGGCCAACCGTCACCTGATAGTCGACGGCACGGCTCGCCTCTGCCCCCACCTCCATCATTATGCCCCATCATCGTGCGAGGACGACGAATTAGGGAAATCCGAGCCCGATAAAGGAAAATTTTCGTAAATTTGCAGTCGTAAAATTCTTTTGATATGCTATATTCGATGACAGGTTTTGGCCGCAATGTGGCCGAAGCCGAGGAAATAAAGATAATAGTTGAAGTCAAGTCGCTCAACTCCAAACAATTGGACCTAACAGTGCGACTTCCGCAGTGCGTGCGCGCTGCCGAGCCCGAGCTCCGCACCGTCACAGCTTCAGTGCTCCAGCGCGGCAAGGTTGACATGATCGTAACAGTCGAGCAGCTTGCATCCCAGGCCGCCGTGCAGCTCAATATTCCCGTGCTCAAAGCATATAAGGAGCAGGTGCAAAACGTCGCCAGAGCCCTTGACATCCCCGAGCCCGAAGACTGGTACAGCGTGCTTCTTCGCTTCGCCGACACGATGCACGCTGAGCAATCCGACGACACCGACCTCTCTTCAAGCATCCTCCTGCACGAATCCGTGCGCGGCGCTCTGCGCGCCCTGATGGACCACCGCCGCGAGGAGGGCATGCGTCTGGAATCTTTCTTCCGCCAGCGCATCGACAATATTTCAGCCCTTCTGGCGCAAGTGCCTCAGTACGAGGGCGAACGCATCTCTAAAATCCGCTCAAGAATCGAAGAAGGGCTCGCTGCCATCCCCGCCGTCGATTACGACAAAGGCCGCCTGGAGCAGGAAATGATCTTCTACATCGAAAAACTCGACATCAACGAAGAGAAGCAGCGACTGGCCCAGCACCTGCGGTATTTCCTCCAGACCATGGCCGACACTGACGGTGGCCAAGGCAAAAAGCTCGGCTTTATCGCGCAGGAAATGGGTCGTGAGATCAACACTTTAGGCTCAAAAAGCAACCATGCCGAGATGCAGATCCTCGTGGTGAAGATGAAAGACGAACTCGAACAGATCAAAGAGCAGGTGCTCAACGTAATGTAACCATGAAAGAAGGCAAAATTATCGTCATCTCAGCCCCAAGCGGCACCGGCAAGTCCACTATCATCAAAGAGGTGCTCGCCCCCGGCGACATCAACCTCCAGTTCTCCGTCTCTGCCACCAACCGCCCTCCGCGCCCCGGCGAAACCGACGGTGTGAGCTATCATTTCCTCTCAACCGACGATTTCCGCCAACACATTGCCAACGACGACTTTGTGGAATGGGAAGAGGTGTATGAAGGCCGGTATTACGGCACCTTGCGCTCTGAAATCGAAGGGAAATGCCACGCCGGCAGCGACGTTATCCTTGACATCGACGTAAAAGGCGGCATCAACGTAAAGCAAATATTCGGCCCCCGGGTGCTCACCATCTTCATCCAGCCCCCCTCGCAGCAAGCCCTGCGCGAACGCCTTGAAGGTCGTGGCACCGACTCTGCGGAAGTGATCGAAGAGCGCCTCAGCCGTGCAGCCTTCGAGCTCCGGCAGGCCGACCGCTTCGACATGGTCATCGTCAACGACGACCTCGCTCAGGCAGTAAGCCAAACTCGCCAAGCCATAAAGCAATTCCTAAACTCCTAACTAATCGGACGCACCATGGTACGTCCATACAAACTCCTAACTCCTCACTAAATTATGGAGACAATCGGCATCCTCGGCGGCTCATTCAATCCCGTCCACATCGGCCACATGATGATCGCCTCTTACCTCACACAGTGGAAAATCGTAGATAAAGTCTGGCTCACCCTTTCGCCCCGTAATCCTCTGAAAGACAGCTCCGAACTCATCTCCGACCTTACGCGGCTCACCATGCTCAACATCGCATGCACCTCATCTCCCGACATCGAGATATGCGACATCGAGCTCTCAATGCCCCGCCCCTCCTACACCATTTCCACCCTCAACGTCCTGGCCAAACGCTACCCCACAAAGCGCTTCAAACTCATCATCGGCAGCGACAACTGGAACATCTTCTCAAAATGGAAAGACGCCGACGAAATCCTCGAAAAATACGGTGTCATCGTCTATCCACGCCCCGGCAAACCGGTGGGCGACAATCACGTCGACGGCATGGAAGTGGTGCACCCTCCCCTGATCGACCTCTCCAGCACATTTATCCGCGCAGCCCTTGCCAAAGGCCGCAACATGAACAGTTTCCTCCCACCGGGCGTTTACGACTATATCATCCAAAACAACCTCTACAAATGAAAAACACTGGATTATCCCCCAATCAGTTGGCCTTTCTCGCCTTGGCCAACGAATATTGCGTGGCCCTGGAGCATGTCGGCGAAGTGGAGCCTTATGAATTCACCGACCTCATGCTCCGCCTTCTGCCCAGGCTCTACATGTCGGCCACCGACCTCCAGGCCGACAGCTTCGTTGAAGAATTCCTTCCCGCAGCCCTCGACGAGGACTCTTACGACAACGTGCGTCGCTCCATCGCCATGCTTTACGGCGAGGACGACACCTACCTCGAGGTCTTTGAGCAGGATATGAAATATTCCGACACCCCCATCGCCACAACAATCTCCGAAGGCCTCGCCGACATATTCCAGGAACTTTACAACCTGGTCGAGGCCGCTAAAGACGCCCCCTCCGACCTTATCGACCAGTACCTTTGCGCTGTCCGCGATGACTTCGCCTCATTCTGGTCACAAACGCTCTGCAACACCCTCCGCCCTCTCAACTCCCTCAAATACAACTAATCACATACAATCTTAAAGGGCTTCAAGCGCAGATTGCGGATGGGGATAGTGTCGCCGCTTTCTCGCATGAGGCGCGTAGCGGTGCGTGGATTCAGCGCGGGAGAGAAGAGGATCGTGTCAGGCCGGAGATTCCGCCATGCGGGCTGAAGACTCCCTCTAAACCCCTTGCACACAAGAAGATACGTGGGACGTGAAGCTTCGGCGAGTGTATCTTTTGAGTCGAAAAGCACCCGAAGCGCGACATCTCCTATGGTGATCTGTTGCGGTGTGGGGCGAAGTGCGAAGCCGTCGCGGGCGCCACGCAGGTTGAGATAACCGCTATGGCGAAGGTTGGCCTTGGTAAGCACTCCGACCGAGTCGACCTTAGCGTCCGGGAGAATCAAAGCCGGAGGTCCCGAGCCGGCAATCACGATTTTTGTGGCATCCTTTTCCGGAAGGATATACAGCTCGGCTGCCGGAGGCTCAGGAGAGAACAAATCCGCTGATAACCACGTCAATACGCATGCACCGAGGGCAGCCGCGGTCCACCTCCGGGATCTCCCGCTGATGGCCAGCCACAGAAACACGACAGCTGCAGCATAGGGCACCACAATCAACGCCGGAAAGCGAAATCCGGTGACTTCCGCCATCGGAAGATTCCCAATATAAGTGACTATCGCCGAAAGCAATGCGTAGAGCTTTGATGTAACCCAAGCCACCGCCACCAGATGCCAACCAAAATGCGCAAAGAGCAGAACCACGGCGCCAAGGCCCAGAATCCACGGCGCGAGCACACCCACGGCGAGGTTAGAGGGCAAAAACAGCAGCGGGAAGGTGGAAAAATGGATTGCTGCGATCATTCCCGTGCCGAGCATGGCCGCTACGGGGATGAGGAAAGTCATTAGCAGATAATACCTTACGGGGTGTCTCTGCCATTGTTGCGGCACAAGCGATGAAAAGGCCAGAATCGAGGCCACGGCGGCCACGCTGAGTTGAAATCCCACCGAATAAACCCACATAGGTCGGATGGCCAGGATGAAAACAATGGAGACCAAGAGGGAATTCAGGCCCGTGTGGCCCCTCTGTATGATTCGTGCCAGCATATACACAGAGGTCATTATGGCAGCTCTCACCACCGATGGCGGCATGCCCACCATAAGGGCATAGCTCCACACAAACACAACGGCTATGGCCGGGCGGAGGTAAAAGCCCCAACGGGGGATGTTGAGAGGCAGGGTCAGCATCATCACGATCATCACCACAATCCCTACGTGCAAACCGCTGAGAGCCAGCAGGTGGCTCACTCCGGCCCGGCGGAAAGCCAGCTCTGTGGACGGGGGCAGGAAGGCATCGTCGGCCAGAAGAGTGGCAAGAAGAAATTCCTTGCACTCAGGCATGAGTGGAGTGTGCAGGAGCGTGAGCTCAAGGGAGGAACGCGCTCGGTTAAACATTCCTTCCAATCCCGAGGCCGGAGCCGACACCCGGCAGTCTTTTTCGGTGCAGAAAGCCAGGGCTGTGATTCCCTGCGCCTTATAGTAAAGCGATAGGTCAGCATCTCCGGGGAGCATTGGTGGGCCGGGAAGAGGAGAGAACGCAGTGGTCAGATCCACCCTCGTCCCCGGCTCCAAATCCGGGGTCAGACTGTTAATGGTCACCTGAGCCTTGAAGGGCTCAACAGGGACGTGCTGTATGGAATCAACCGTGACTATAAGACTGACCGACTGCGGGTTATCCGTTGCTGATGAAATCCGCCCCGAGGCCGTGACTTTATGATCAATAATCTCCGCCGGCGGCTGATTTGGCTGCATCACACCGCACAAAAGCATGCCCACGGCTACAAAACCCACCCCGGCTCCGGTCCATTTCCATTTGAGCAGATACAACCCCACAGCCAAGGCCAAGACAAACACAACAACCCACAGCGGCAGGAACTCATATACCACGATTCCCGCCACAATGCCCACCGCAGCAGGCAAAATCGGAGCCACTCCCAATATCTTCCTCATCCCCGCAAAGTTAACCATTTTTACCCAAAAAACTCCAATTTCTTTGATTTTTTTATTTGAAATCAAAAAAATAGATGATAAGGGGTTGTGGAAATGAGAAAAAATGCTTACCTTTGTGGGCAATTTTCCGCACCGGGCTTAATTACAAGCAGCGAGCCGGCAGATAAGGCTCCTCGCCCGACGGGTTAACTTATTTAAATCCAACAATTTAAATGTACGTTATCGTAGAAATCCAGGGACAGCAGTTCAAGGCCGAAGCCGACCGCTATCTGTATGTCCACTACCTCGGCGAGGACGTGAAAGCAGGCGACAAGGTAGAATTTGACCGCGTGCTGCTCTCCGACGTCGACGGTGCCGTGAAAGTCGGCGCTCCCACTGTTGAAGGAGCAAAAGTAGTTTGCGAAGTGGCTGAGCCCCTCGTAAAAGGTGACAAAGTGATCGTTTTCAAGAAAAAACGTCGCAAAGGCTATCGCCGCAAAAACGGCCATCGCCAGTACTTCACCAAAGTAGTGATTAAAGAAGTAGTAGCTTAACCCTTTAAAACCGAAAGAAAATGGCACATAAAAAAGGTGTAGGTAGCTCTAAGAACGGTCGTGAATCAGAAAGCAAACGCCTCGGAGTCAAGATCTTCGGCGGCCAGTTTGCTAAGGCCGGAAGCATCATCAAACGTCAACGCGGCACTCAGCACCACCCCGGTCTGAACGTGGGCATGGGCAAGGATCACACAATCTACGCCCTCATTGACGGCACAGTAGTATTTTCCGAAGGCAAAAACGGTCGCAAGTTTATCAACATTGCTCCCGTGGCCGAAGCATAACTACCTGCTAATCACAGCAAAAGTGCAGAGGTTCACATTCTGAGCCTCTGCTTTTTCGTATTCATTAATCCCTTAAAATCTCCCCGTTTCTTCTTCTGCAAAAATGAATGTAGCTATCGTAGGTGCGAGCGGCGCCGTGGGTCAAGAATTCCTGCGCGTGCTCGAGCAGCAGAATTTCCCTGTCAGCAATCTGATGCTCTTCGGCTCTGCGCGCAGTGCCGGCTCTCAAATCCGATGGAAAGACAAAACTTACACTATCGCCGAGCTTCGCGACAATGACGATTTCCGCAATGTCGACGTGGCCTTTGTTTCGGCCGGTGGCGACACATCGCTCCGCTTTGCCGACACAATCACCCGTTTCGGCACCATCATGATCGACAATTCCAGCGCCTTCCGCCTTGACCGAGACGTGCCTCTGGTGGTCCCCGAGGTCAATGCCGAAGATGCCCTCAGCGCTCCACGTCGCATCATCTCCAACCCCAATTGCACCACGATTCAGATGGTCGTGGCTCTCAATCCCATCCACCGCCTCAGCCCCATTCAGGCTGTGCATGTGGCCACATATCAGGCAGCAAGCGGCGCCGGTGCCGGCGGCATGCACGAGCTCCGCGACCAGCACTCAGCCCTTGCAGCAGGCGCTGAGCCCAAGGTGGAGAAATTTGTGGAGCAACTGGCCTACAACGTCATCCCGCACATCGACCTCTTTCAGGATAACGGCTACACCCGCGAAGAAATGAAGATGCATCACGAAACCAAACGCATCATGCACGCACCGGAGCTCAACGTCAGCGCCACTTGCGTGCGCGTCCCGGTGATTCGGGCCCACAGCGAGGCCCTTTGGGTGCAGACCGCCGAGCCCCTGACCCTTGAGCAGGTGCGCGAGGCCTTCATCCAGGCCCCCGGGGTGGAACTCATCGACCGCTGCGAGCCTCTTGGCTATCCTATGCCCCTCCACGCCTCGCACACCGATCCTGTCTATGTCGGTCGCCTGCGTCGCGATTTGGCCGGCTCCGGCATTTCATTCTGGTGCGTGGCCGATCAGATTAAGAAAGGCGCTGCCCTCAACGCAGTGCAGATTGCCGCTTACCTCCTGAAGAAAGGCGTCCTCCCCCGCTAATCCCCCCCATGGTAACGGAAGCACCTTGGTGCGAACATATACTATCAACACCCTCTAAGGGAACGAACGCACTATGGTGCGAACATATACTATCAACACCCTCTAAGGGAACGGACGCACCTTGGTGCGTCCCTACAAAAAAACTCCTCACAAAAATGTTATCCGCAATAATGTGCAAAGCGATGGTGTCGCAACCTGTGGCGATTTTTCTTATCGTCCTGGGCATCATCCTCTTTGCGCCATTATTGCTCAACAAGCTTAAAATTCCCCACATCATCGGGCTGATTGTAGCCGGAGTTTTGGTGGGGCCTTATGGGTTTAACGTCCTGGACAACGACTCCTCGTTTGCCATCTTCGGACAGGTGGGCCTGCTCTACCTGATGTTTCTGGCCGGACTGGAGATCGACATGTACCACCTGCGGCTCAACCTCCGCCGCGGCATCCTCTTTGGCCTTTTGACTCTTTTCGTGCCGTTGCTTCTGGGCATCGCCACCAGCGTGTGGGTGCTCGGTCTGGATTGGGTCACGGCCATGCTCCTGGGAGCCATGTACGCCTCTCACACCCTGCTCTCCTACCCCGTGGCCGCCCGTTTCGGCATCACGAAATCGCCCGCTGTGCTTATCTCAATCGTGGGCACGATCGTGGCCGTGGTCGGCGCCCTCCTGGTGCTTGCAGCCACGGTCAACATCAAGCGTGCCGGAGCCTTTGAAATCTCCTCCATGCTTGAGCTCTTAGGCAAAACGGCTGTCTACTGCCTTGGTGTGCTATACCTCTATCCGAGACTCACGCGCTGGTTCTTCCGCCAGTACGCTGACCGCGTCACCCAGTACGTCTACGTCCTGGCCATGGTCTTCCTCTCCTCGGTCTGCGCGCGAGCCATCGGTCTGGAAGCCGTGCTCGGCGCCTTTTTTGCCGGCCTGGTGCTGAACCGCTACGTGCCCTCCGGCTCGCCCCTGATGAGTTCGATCGAATTTGTCGGCAACGCGCTCTTCATCCCCTACTTCTTGATCTCTGTGGGCATGCTCATCAACGTCCGCGTGGCCTTTATGCCGGCCTCGCTCTCGGTGGCCGGAGTCATGATTGCTACGGCTATCATCAGCAAATACCTACCGGCTTGGATAGCCCAGCGCGTGGCAGGACTCTCGCCGGCCTCGAGGGGCGTGATGTTCGGACTCACGGCCGCCCACACCGCCGTGGCCTTGGCCGTTGTCACCCTTGGCTATGATATGCAGATGCTTGACGAGCGCATGCTCAACGCCACTGTCCTCGTCATCCTCATCACCTGCGCCCTGGCCCCGATGGTCACCTCGGCCTTCGCTCCCAAGCTCAAAATGGAGGAACTCGCCGGCGACGAAGAGGCCGAACCCCGCCTGATGCGACGTTCGCGCCACAACAACACTCTCATCCCTCTCGGCTCCCCGATGCTCGTGGCCTCGCTAATGGAGCTCGCTCTGCTCATGCGCAACAATCACGGCTCCAACCAAATCATCGCCCTGCACGTGCGCAACGACAACACCAAATCGGCCCGTGCCATCTCAAAAGCCACCCTCGAAGACGCCAAACGCGCTGCCGCATCAGCCAACGTAGCCATCGAGACCATCGAGCGTTACGACATCAACACTGTCACCGGAGTGCTCAACGCCATCAACGAGCGCGACATCACCGAAGTGGTGCTCGGCATGCACAGGCGCACCACCGTCATCGACTCTTTCTTCGGCAACAAGGTCGACTCCCTGCTGCGATCCACCAACAAAATGCTCATCATCTCCCGATGCTTCATGCCTCTGGCCACCACAGCCCGCATCGTGGTCTGGGCTCCCCCTCACGCCCAATACGAAACCGGTTTTGCCCGGTGGGTGCGCGCTCTGGCCCGCCTCACCAAGCAGATCGGGTGCCGCATCATCTTCTGCTGCGCCGAGGAGTGCCAGCCCCTGATTCGCGGAGTGATTTATCAGGAAAACTATGGCATCCGCTGCGAATTCCGCACCGTGGAGCAGTGGGACGACTTTATCCTCATCTCAAACCGCGTGCTCGACGACGACCTCTTCGTCGTAATCGGCGCCCGCGTCAACTCCGTCTCCTACCTCCCGGCAATGGTCGAGATTCCCACCTTCCTGCAAAAATACTTCCCGGCCAACAATCTTCTGGTCATATATCCCGAGCAGTTCGGCGAAACCTCTCACCTTGAATCATTTGCCGACCCCATGGCGGCTGACATCGCCAGCGCGCCCTCGCCTGTGGTCATCAAGATCCGCGACTGGTGGCGCCGGCTTCTGGACTTCAAGCACTCCTTCACCCATCGCAACCGCCGCAAGCGCATCGACCTATGACCTCCCTTACCCTCATCATCCCTATGCGTGGGAGGTTGCCGTTGGTCGAGCGCACTCTGGCCTCTGTCGCAACCCAAACCCGCAAGCCGGACCGCCTCATAATCGTAGACAATGGCAACTCCCCGGCCGACCTGGCCGCCTTGCGCGTCCAAGCAGAGAGATTAGGCCAAACCTTCTCCGTAGACATCATCTCTTGCTCCACCCCCGGCGCCCCTGCGGCCAGAAACGCCGCACTGGAGGTCGCCACCACAGAGTGGACCATGTTTTTCGACTCTGACGACATCATGCTCCCCACCCACATCGCCTCGGCATGCGCCTGCGCTGAGCAGAATCCGGAGGCCGACATCATCGGGTGGGACGCAGTTCTCGTCAATTCGACCGGCCGCGAGCTCCGACGCAAAAAATTCCCCACCTCCCACCACCTTTACCACGCTATCATGCACGGCAGCCTTGCCACACAGTGCTACATGGCCCGCACAGACCTCTTTCGCCACGCCGGCGGCTGGAATCCCCAAGCCCGAATTTGGAACGACGTAGAGCTTTCCGTCCGCTTGCTCGCCCATGGGCCACGCATTATTAAACTCACCACCAAAGAGCCTCCCGTGCGCATCCTCGTTCACTCCGACTCAATCACCGGAGCCAACTTCTCAACCGATGCCGCCGGCCGCGACCACACACTCTCTCTCCTCCAATCCCTGACACCGGATAACCCCGAGGGCGAATCCTTCACCGCCATCCTTGCCCTGAAACGTGCCATTTTAGCCGCTCGCTGCCGTCGCGAAGGTCGGACCGACCTCGCCCGCGACCTTTATCGCCGCACCACTGAGATGCCCATCTCCCACTCCCACCGATTACTGGTCAGATTCGCTTACCACTACACAGCCCTCTCCCTCCCCGGCGCAGCCCGCCTCCTCCTCCCCTTCTTCACGTGATTTTTTAACCTTATATATAACAGAAGTGCGAGCCCGGGGGCTCGCACTTCGTTTTTGGGGGTATGTAGGGGGGATGGGATTATTCAGCGGGGTCGAGGACCACGGTGTGGATGTTGTTTTGGTCCAGGAGCTGCTTGAAGAAGTTCTGCAGGTCGGCGGTGGTGATTGAGTTGATGACATCGGTCTTGCCTGTGAAGATGTCAACGCCGTTGAGCGTGGTGGCGCTCATTGTGCCGATCCATGCTGAGTTGTCTTCGAGATCTTCGCCTGCTTCCTTAACCATGAACTCCTTGATGGGGTTGAGCTCATCTTCGGCGATGTTGACGGTCATATCCTTGAGGATGATGTTGATTTCGTCAAGCACTTGCTGTTTCATTTCGGGCTTCATGGGGAAGGGAATCTGCACCAAGGTGTTGTATTTGTTTGTACGGTCCATGCGGGCGCCGGCGCCGATTGAGTAGACAGCACCCATCTCTTCGCGGATTTTCTTCAGGAGGCGGTTGCTGAGCACCTGGCCGGCCATGGATGCCATCTCGCGGTTGGCGGGGGTGTATTCCATGTCGCCTGTGATCACGATGGCCACCCATGTCTGGGGAGTCTCCATTTTTGTGGTTTTGGTCACGTCAACTTTGCCGGGGATGATTTCGCGGTCGAGGTTGTAGTCGTAGGAGTTGGTCACATTGGCTGCATCGGCGGGGATTGTGGCGATGTATTGCTCGAGCAGGGGCTTGAGGGTGTCGAGGTCGATGTCGCCGACAAAGAAGAAGGTGTAATCAGCGGCGTTTTTGAGCTGGGAGTGGATGATATTGAGCATGCCTTCGCGATCGGCTGCCATGATGTCGGCTGAGGTGATGGCCTGTCCGGCTTCGGATTTTGTAAGCGCCTTGGCGAGCTCTTTGCCGAATATGTACTGGGGATTTGACTCTTGGTTGGCGAGGACACCGGCGTAGGTGTTCTGTGTGGTGGCAAAGTCGTCAGCGGTGATTTGATAGTCAACGAAGGTCATGTAGATGAGCTCCATGAGGGTGGGCAGGTCTTTTACGGTTGTGTTGCCTGAGATGGTGCGGGTGTAGTCGTCGAAGGAAAGGCTGACGATGGCCTGCTTGCCCTGGAGATATTTCTTGAGGTCGATCGAGTTGTAATCGCCCAGACCGGAGCTTGACATAGCGTAGGGCATGAACTTGAGGTTGGCAGCCTGGTCGTCGCCGATTACAGATGTGCCACCTTTGGCGATTGCTTCAAAGCGGATTTCGTTGTTTTTGAATTTCGTGGGTTTAACCACCACTTTCACACCGTTGGAGAGGGTGAAATCAGTTGCATCCCATTGCTTGTTGGCTGTTTCAGATGTGATTTTGCCGGGAGCGGGAAGTGCAGGGATGAGGGGCTCGGATTTCATCTCGTCTTTGTAGGGCTCGATTTCTTCGGCGTCGACTTTAGCGATTACGGCAGCGATTTCCTCTTCGGTGGGAACTTTGAATGTGTCGTTCTGGGGAGCCATCACGATCACGACGCGATTATCGTTGGTGATGAGCTCGGGCAGAAGGCTGTTGATGGCCTCCAGAGGGAGCAGGGGCACGATCTGGTTCATCATATTGTATTCCTCTTCGATCGAGGGGATGGGCTCGTTGTCGATGAAGTGACGCACGTACTGTTGCACGAACTGGTCGTTTTTCCTGGTGTCGCGGCCGTTGTATGCTTTCTCCAGACGAGAGAGATATTCGGCCTTGGCGCGCTCGTATTCGCCCACGGTGAATCCGCCGCGCTGAGCGCGCAGGAGCTCGCGGTACGTTGCTTCAATCACGGGGAGGAGGTCGTCGCCCTTAGCCACACCGGTGAGGGTGAAGGCGTCTTTTGTCTTGGCGATGAAGAAATCGTCATAATCGGCGCTGGCGCCGGCAAAGGGTGCGTCGGGTTTCTGGCCGAGATCATCAAGACGCTGGGAGAGCATGGTGCCCACCATGTCGGCGACGTATTTCATCATCACATACTGCATGGAGGGCTTCATGGCGTCGGGCATGGCGTCGGTCTTGAACATCATCATTACCTGACCTGTGGTCATTTCGGGGTCGGAGCCGATGGCGTAGATTGTGCCGTCGTTGTCGCCTACCTGGAAGTAAACGCGCTCTTTGGGATTCTCGGGCATCTTGATGGGAGAGAAGATCTCCTTGATTTTGGCTTCGATGTAATCCTCGTCGATATCGCCTACGACGATGATACCCTGCTGATCGGGACGGTACCAGGCCTCGTAGTAGTCACGCAGAGCCTGAGGAGGGAAGTTGTCTACCACTTCCATTGTGCCGATGGGCAGACGCTCGCCGTAGTGAGGCTGGTCGGGATATACGATGGGGAGGATTTTCTCGAAAATACGCATCGAGCCCACCATCGAGCGGCGCCATTCCTGGTGGATCACACCGCGCTCCTTGTCGATCTCTTCGGGGTCGAGCAGGAGGGCGTCGGCCCAGTCGTGGAGGATAAGCAGACAGCTGTCCTGCACGCTCTTGCGAGCTGTGGGCACGTTGGCGATGTTGTATACGGTTTCGTCGATTGAGGTGTAGGCGTTAAGGTTCTGGCCGAATTTCACACCCACGCTCTCGAGCCAGTCGATGAGGGTGTTGCCGGGGAAATTCTCTGTTCCGTTGAAGCACATATGCTCCAGGAAGTGGGCCAGACCGCGCTGGTTATCCTCCTCGAGGGCTGAGCCTACCTTCTGAGCGATGTAGAAGTCGGCCTGCCCTTTGGGGTAGTCGTTGTGACGGATGTAGTAGGTGATCCCGTTTTCGAGTTTGCCGATTCGCACGGCAGAGTCGACGGGCACCGTCGGCATCTGCTGAGCCGAAGCGGCCATAGTGGCCACAAGCATGAGCATCATGCAGATTGCGATGCGTGAGATTAGATTTTTCATTCTAATTATTGATTGATTTAACAAGTTATTTCTTTTTTTCTTGCACGCCTGAGGCCTTGCGACCTTGCGGTGTACATCTCTTAGACAGCAGGCAGGGTTAGAAAATTACACTCGAAAGTGTTAAATTTTGCTAACAATTTCTTTTGTGTCGCGGGCTATCATCAGCTCCTCGTCGGTGGGGATAACCACAACGGTGACTTTCGAGCCGGGGGTGGAGATCACGGTCTCAGTGCCACGGGTCTTTGCGTTGAGCTCCTGATCTATCTCTACGCCCATGAATGCCAGGGGCTTGCAGACGTTGGCTCGCAGGCCGGTCTGGTTCTCGCCCACACCTCCGGTGAAGACGATGATGTCCACACCGCCCATCTCTGCTGCGTAAGCTCCTATATATTTAATGATGCGCTGCTCGTACATCTCCAGGGCGAGTGTGGCCATGGGGTCGCCGGCCTTGACGGCGGCTTCTATCTCGCGCATGTCGGATGAAATACCGCTCACGCCGGCCACGCCGGATTTCTTGTTGATGATCACCTGAAGCTCGTCGGGGGTGAGGTTGTGCTTTTTCATCAGGAAGGTGAGCGCCCCGGGGTCGACATCGCCCACGCGTGTGCCCATCATCAGGCCCTCGGTGGGGGTGAGGCCCATGGAGGTGTCCACGCTCTTGCCGTTGAGCACTGCGGTGATCGATCCGCCGTTGCCCACATGGCAGGTGATCATTTTCTTTGTGGTGATGTCCACGCCCAGCACCTCGCCGGCGCGCTGCGACACGTAGCGATGGCTGGTGCCGTGGAAGCCGTAGCGGCGCACGCCGTCTTCCTTATAATATTCATAGGGAAGAGCGTACATAAATGATTTTGCCGGCATGGTTTGGTGGAAGGCGGTGTCGAACACGCCCACCTGTGGCACACCCGGAAGCACGGCGTCGATGGCCTCGATGCCGATGATGTTGGCGGGATTGTGCAGGGGAGCCAGGTCGTAACATGCCTTGACTTGCTCCACCACCTCGGGGGTGATGAGCACGCTCTTGTTGAATTTCTCTGCTCCGTGCACCACGCGATGGCCCACTGCGTCGATCTCTTTCAAAGATTTGATGCAACCCTCAACGGGGTCGGTGAGCAGATTCAGCACGGCCTTGATCGAGCCTTCGTGGTCGGTCTGGCCCAGCTCGATGATGGCTTTTGAGCCGTCGGCTTTTTTGTATTTTAGGAATCCGTCAGGCAATCCGATTTTCTCCACGCCGCCCTCGGCGAGGGTGGCTTCGGTGGTGGTGTCGATAAGCTTATATTTCACGGAACTGCTGCCGCAGTTGAGCACAAGGATTTTCATTTTTATCTGGGGTTCAGGCGGTTAGAGTATTATTTATTGTTTTTAAGACCGATGGCCTGGTTGCAGGTGATGATCACGGTCTTGTAGATGTCTTCGGGGAAGCAGCCGCGCGAGAGATCGTTGACCGGAGCGGCAAGTCCCTGAAGCACAGGACCCACGGCCTCCACGCCACCGATACGCTGCACGAGCTTATAGGCAATATTGCCCACCTCGAGCGAGGGGAAAATGAGCACGTTGGCGCGTCCGCTCAGGGGGGAGTCGGGAGCCTTGATCGTTGCCACAGCGGGCACGATGGCGGCATCGGCCTGAAGTTCGCCGTCGATAATGAGCGATGGATCCATTTCGCGGGCTATCTCAAGGCCTTTCTTCACCTTGTCGACACGTTCGCCCTTGGCCGAGCCCTTGGTGGAGTAAGAGAGCATGGCTATGCGGGGCTTGATGCCGGCGATGTCGCGGGCGGTGCGGGCCGAGGCGATAGCAATCTGTGCGAGCTCTTCGGCAGTAGGGTCAGGTATCACGGCGCAGTCAGCAAATACGATCATGCCATTTTTGCCATAGGGCGACCCTTCGGGCAGGAGCATCAGAAAAGCGCCCGACACCACCTTAATTCCGGGCTCGGTCTTGATCACCTGGAAAGCCGCACGCAGCACATTGCCCGTGGTGTTTCTCGCACCGGCCACCTGGCCGTCGGCCTCTCCGCATTTGATCATAAGACAGCCCAGATAGAGGGGATTGGCGGCGGTGAGGCGCGATTCTTCCTCGGTCATGCCCTTTGATTTGCGCAATTCATAGAGCACAGGTGCGTAGCGGTCGATAACCGCCGAATCAGCGGGGTTGACGATGGTGGCTTTGCTGATGTGGGCGAGATTGAGCTCGCCGGCCATATTCTTGATGTCGACGGGGTCACCGATAAGGATAATGTCGGCTATGCCATTGGCAATGAGTTTGTTAGCAGCCGTAAGGGTGCGCGGCTCCGTGCCTTCGGGGAGCACGATGCGCTGGGGATTTTCCTTAGCGCGGGCAGTTAGTTGGTCAAAAAGTGACATAATATAATAAGTTTCGATTATTCCGAATATTTGGGGCAAAGTTACACAAAAAATCACATCCCTCCCCCACACATTAGTATAATATGTGTTAATTCTCCCACCCTGAAATCTCCGAAAGCCCAAAAATTTCCGAAAAGTAGCTTGATATTTCAGGATGTTATTACGATTAATCTCAATCTCCGGGAATAGACGAATCCGCATTAACAAGATTTAACGTTTTGTAAGTATCTGATTTATAGCGATTTACCCCCCCCCATTATAAAATTGAAAATTACGCTTTTCCCGCTTGAAAATATGGAAAAATGTAAATACCTTTGTCAAAAGCTTTTCCCTCAAAACAGTTATTCTTAAGCCTTGCATACATGGCCTTTGAAGATATTCCTCATCAGTGCTTCTTCGGCCTCTTTATCAAGACTGAGTTCTGAATACGTTTCAAATTATTTATGTTACCGTGATTTATCGTACCGCTTGTTTGCGCCAAGAATCTTTAATTTCAGCCTCAGCAGCAACAGTTACGTCATCAGAAGTAATGGGCTAAAATCAAAAAAAATCCAATCCAGTCTAATCAAATAAATTAACCAACATGAAAAAATTCTTATTCTTTGCCGTAATGGTCTTTATGGCTATGCAGACCGTAACGGCTCAGTCAGCTCAACAGCTGAACGGACATGAGTACGTAGACCTTGGCTTACCTTCCGGCACCAAGTGGGCTACCTGCAACCTTGGAGCAGCCAAAGCCTCTGACTATGGCAATTATTATGCCTTTGGCGCGTTAAAACCCGAAGCTCCCACTCCTTTTGATGGCCAGTCAATGGTAAAGCCCATCAATGGAAACTCAAAGTACGATGCCGCTCTTACTGAATGGGGCGAAGGCTGGCAAATCCCCACGAAAGCCCAAATCGAAGAGATAAACAGCAAATGCAAGTGGGCGTGGCGTCCAATGAACGGGATAAAGGGTTACCGCGTAACAGGCCCGAACGGAAACTCCATCTTCCTTCCTGCAGCAGGCGTTTATTATGGCGAATACCTGAACTTCGGCGGCCATGTCGGCAACTACTGGACAGCGACACCAGTCTCTGAATACGGCGCATACTACATCGACTGCGGCGAGGAAATG
This sequence comes from uncultured Bacteroides sp., assembly GCA_964575435.1. Classification (GTDB taxonomy): domain Bacteria; phylum Bacteroidota; class Bacteroidia; order Bacteroidales; family Muribaculaceae; genus CAG-873. Next base: position 30,081 of record CAZNRK010000006.1, on the reverse strand, counting down.
GATGAAATGAATGACACTTGGGGGCGCCCTATGCATCGTGTTGGAGAATATAATGGCACGATGAATTTCCGCATGACAATCCGCCCCGTCACCAAATAGTCCTTTAAAATGTTCAGATTCTTAATATCACTTGCATTTTTATTGCCATTCGCTTCAAGCATACATGCTCAGAAGGCAACAGGTCATGAATATGTGGATCTGGGGCTTCCCGGTGGCACAAAATGGGCAACATGCAATGTCGGGGCAAGCGCCCCAGAAGAATCCGGAGATTTCTTCCAATGGGGAGAACTGAACCCCTTTAGAGGTGCAGATACTGCTTACCAAATGTGCCGTCTGAACAATCAGCAAGCAAAAGACATCTCTGGCGATAGTTCTTTTGATGTTGCTGCCTCTAAATGGGGCGGAACATGGAGAATCCCCACCAAGAATGATTTTGACGAACTTCTGGACTATTGCGAATGGACATTCATAGCAGAAGACGGCATTCACGGATATGAAATAACCGGACCTAATGGCAAAAGTATCTTTTTGCCCTGCGGAGGCATTGTATATGAAATGGGATTAGAATCTGAAGGCACTTCCGGCAGCTACTGGACATCCACGCCATATGGAAAGGACAATCACCTCGCCTTTGCCGTCGGTTTTGCTGATCCATGGGATCCTGATGCAGGCCAAGAATCAGATGAAGATACAAGAAATGTAGCAGGCTCCGAACGCCATTTCGGCATGTCGATACGTCCGGTAATGAATTGATATCTTATGCAAAAAATTCGCATCTTTTTATTTTTGATGATGGCGACCCTTATGTCGCCATCGTCTTTTTCGCAAAAGAGAAAAGCCACTCTTGCTAATGGACATGAATATGTTGATCTCGGGCTTCCGAGCGGAACATATTGGGCAACATGCAATATCGGTGCATATTCCCCTTCAGATTTTGGTGTATATTTTCGATTGGGACAGACCACGCCTGCATTTCTGAATAAAGATATAACCGGCAAGATTACAGACGACAGGGACATTTCCGGCAAACAGAATCTCGACGCTGCCTCTGCACTATGGCATGGCCCCTGGCGAACTCCGACACGCCAAGATTGGGAAGAACTCATCAAATTTTGCACCTGGCACTATGTTTCGCAACAATCGCATGAAGGGGTTTATGCCGTAGGCCCGAGTGGGCGCTCTGTCTTTTTCCCGGGCATGGCCAAGGATCAATTCGGTTCTCTAAGTACTTATGTCCGAGACATTGATTCAGATATTAATATGACAAACGGCTTCGTAAGAAGGAAAAACGTCAACCCTTCTGAATATATTTTCAAATATTGGAGCTCGACTCTGGATTCTGTAAGTAATATGCATGCCGGTTGCTTCTCGGGATTCATAGACAATAATGACCTCGTGAAGAGCATTTCCGTTGATTACCTCAACTCTGCGTTCCCTATCAGGCCAGTGGTAGACGGAAGTATCGTCACCGACGACAGTTTCATTTCCATAGAATCGCCGGATGATGATCCGCATCCTTATATGAAGCCTTTTAAGGTTTTACCCGGCGGAAAAAGAAACGGACATGATTATGTGGACCTTGGATTGCCAAGCGGCACGTGTTGGGCCACTTGCAATATCGGTGCTCACAAACCACATGAAGGCGGCAACTTTTACGCCTGGGGTGATGATCAGGTAAAGAGAAACTATTTTCTGGAAGAAGACAGCAAAGTATATGGAGAATTATTTATGGATTACTCCGGATCAGACGATCTCGACGCGGCAAGAAAAATATGGGGCGACCGTTGGCGAACGCCCTCGGAATATGAAATTCAGGAACTCATTGATAAATGCAACTGGACTTGGAGTTGTGTTGAAGGTACGTACGGATATATAGTGGAAGGTAAAAACGGAAATTCAATTTTTATTCCGGCCGTGGGCTACCGGAACGGCAGAAAAACGATAGGTAATGGTTCTGACGGATATCTTTGGTCATCCACTTCATGGAATTATTTCATGTTTAACGACCCGAGCCCTAATAGATCGTCATGCCTGGCCTTTTCCAGCACCGGCAGCGGCCCTTTGGAAGTAAGAGAAATGGAACGCGAATGTGGATTAGCCATTAGGCCTGTTTTTACCCCTGAAGGTAAGGAAAACGTTTCAGACGAAGGAGAAGTTATTTTTGACTCTTATCCGCAACAGGCACATATCATCGTTGACCATGCGCATTTCGGACGGACGCCATTCAAAATTCGCGGACTTGCTCAAGGGAATCACCATGTGCTGCTCTATAAACCCAATTACTCCCCATATGCCTATTCTTATCACCACCGCCGAAATGAATCGGACACGCAAATGGTGAAATTACGATTAGATTGTGAAAATAAAGAACAGCCTGACACACTTTTTGTCAATTGCTTACCGGAGGGTTCGGAAGTATATTTAGACGATAAGTTCAGTGGCACCACACCCTGCTCAATCACAGAGATAGAGCATGGAAATCACACGTTGAGCATCTACAAGGATGGCTATTATCCCACTCAATATAATGTATTTTTATTTCGTAATAATCTTGAAATCAACACCCCGATAGATCCTCTGGTATCGTCTAATCTGAAACTGTTTGAATCAGGATATGTGGATTTGGGGTTGCCGAGCGGCACTCTATGGGCAGCAAATAATATCGGCGCTGTCGACATGAAGGAACTCGGATCTTCTGTTGCGACCGACAATCTTGCGCAATTTCATCCCGACATAAACGTTTTGGTCCGCCCCTATAACAATAATTGCAGCTTACCTACGATAGAGCAATGGAAAGAGCTTGACGATAATTGCAAAATCGTGCAAGTACGTATTGGAGAAAAAATCGGTCGTATATTTACAGGACCGAATGAAAACAGTATATTCATTCCCCTTAGCAAATATCTATCCTCTGATGTGGAGTATTTGGGTTCGGAATCCGACTCAATCTTATACTCTGATACCATCTATACTGATAAAGTATTTTTCTCACTTTCCCCATTAAACGACAATTATTGGTGCTACCTCCACGCAATGTACTCTGTCAATCTTGAAATCTTAGAAAACCAAACCACTAAATATTTCATGTTCATTTCCCGATCACTTGGCGATCATAAAAACGATAAAACAGCTCGCATGCGCACAGTAATCTCCGGAAAGTAATCGATCCTGATAATTTACAATATCGCTTATCCTGTTTAAGAGCCTGCCTATCGAAAAATGTTAGCGATATGGGCGTATATCCACCCACATGGAAATCGGGGGAGGGGCGAGTGCGATTATAGTGCCAATGCGTTATGGAAGATGGCGGTGGTGAGGAGGTAGTAGGAGGGGGTGGAGCCGGAGGGGGAGGCCCAAAGCAGGGGGAGGGAGAAAAGGCTTTCGGTGGTCTTGCCGATATCAAACCCTACGCCCTCAAGGGAGGGACGTACGAGCTCTGGGTGTCGGCATGGCTGACCTTGAAGGCGTGTGCAGCCGGCCTCTGGGCAATACAGGCACTCCCCGGCAAAAGCAAAAGCCGTCCCGCAGGTTTGTGCCTCTAATTCACGCAAACGGGGCTCTATGCGCCGCCTTTCGCGTCGAAACAGCTCCCGGACCTCATCGGGCGAGAGGTCTGTGCGCCCAGGCTCGATTTTTGTAACGAAAATTGTCACCAGGTCATAGCGCTCAAGCTCCCCGGTCCAATCTCTCTCGAATGGCGGACATGCCCACAGCGCTCCGAAGTTGACGCACTCTTTGCACAGGGCAAAAAATCGGGCCTGGTTGCGGTAATTTTTCAAATATTCTGCCGCCGGGATGGTGGCTTGAAGGTCGGTGACTTTTGCTTCCATATTATTTGGGGTTGATGATGCAAATTTACGACTTTTCCCATAATTTCCGGGCAAAATTGGGGTGATTTTCCTAAATTAATGTAAATAATGTGTAATTTTTGTTATATCAAGGCTCGAGATTAGTTTGGCACGTTTATTTTTTATATCTTTGTCGTGCAATAAATCCTATCGAGTATTCTCTTGCTCTAAATACGACTAAAATCATGAAAAAGCTTTTTGTTTCCTTGCTTCTTGCCGCTGCCACAGCAGCACCGGCAATGGCATCAGCGGTGAATTATGCCCCCAAGATGCAGCAAGTGCTTGACTCCTACACCCCGGCCTCTTACGGCTACGCCCAGCCCAAGGTAAAGGACGTCAAAATCAACGACAAGAAACGCCAAATCACCATAATCTGCACCGAATCGGCCGGTTATCTTCCCCTCACCCTCTCCCAGGCCGAGGCGCTCACTAAAGACTGCAAGGCGGCGCTGCCCAATAAATACGCCAAATACACGGTCAACGTGGTCGTTGACGATAAGGAAAGCAAATACGACATCAAGACTCTCGCCCTTGGAGCCCGGCGCACCGTAAAGGGGCCCACAGAGCAGCTCCCCTTCATCACCCGCCACGACGCTCCGCAAGCGCCGCAAGGCCTTGACGGCAAGAACATCGCAATGTGGCAGAGCCATGGCTGGTATTTCGAGCCTAAGCTCAACCGTTGGGAATGGCAACGCGCCCGCGTGATGCAGACAGTAGAAGACCTCTACACACAAAGCTACGTGATGCCCTTCTTGATGCCCATGCTCGAAAACGCCGGCGCCTACGTGATGAGTCCGCGCGAGCGCGACACGCAGCTGGTGGAATACATCATCGACAACGACTCCTCGCCCTCATTCGTCGAGCATTCCGGCAAGAAGAAATGGAAAGAATCCTCGATGCCCGGCTTCGGCAACAACGGCGAGGTGCTCACCAATTCAGTCAACCCCTTCCGTGCCGGCACAGCCCGCGTGGTGGAAACGGTCACTGACGGCGAGAAGCCTTCTACCATCACTTACTCCGCACCAATCGCCAAGGATGGCACCTACGCCGTCTACGTAAGCTATCAATCCCTGCCCAACAGCTCGACCGATGCCAAATACACCGTCCACGCCGCCAACGGCGACCGCCACTTCACCGTGAACCAAAAAATGGGCGGCGGCACATGGATCTATCTTGGCCACTTCCCCCTCAAAGCCGGCAACCACCCCGTGGTGAGCCTCAGCAACCTCTCCTCGCAGGAGGGTGCAGTGGTGTCGGGCGATGCCGTGAAAATCGGAGGCGGCATGGGCAACGTGGCCCGCATCGTGAAAGAGCCCCTCGACAGCATCGACTACGAATACGTGCTCTCGGGCTATCCCCGCTTCACCGAAGGTGCGCGCTACTGGCTCCAGTGGGCCGGCGCTCCCGACTCGGTTTATACCCCCTCTGACAACGTCAACGATTACGGCGACGACTACAAATCGCGCGGTCTGTGGGTCAACTGGCTCGCCGGCGGCTCTTCCATGCTCCCCCGGCGCGAGGGTCTGAACATTCCGGTCGACCTGTCGTTTGCCTTCCACTCCGATGCCGGAACCACCACTACCGACTCAGTAATCGGCACCCTCGGCATCTATTACTCCAAGGCCAACGATGGCCGCTACGCCAACGGCACCGATCGCCTGGCCTCGCGCGACCTGACCAACCTGGTCATGACCAACATCGCGCGCGACGTACGTGCAGAATTCGAGCCCGACTGGACTCGCCGCGGCATGTGGGATAAATCTTACTACGAGGCGCGCGTCCCGGAGGTGCCGGGCATGCTCCTTGAGCTCCTCTCCCACCAGAATTTCGCTGACATGAAGTACGGCCTTGACCCCAACTTCCGCTTCACCGTGAGCCGTGCCATATATAAAGGTATGGGACAATTCCTGGCCGCCCGCGATGGCAAGGAATTTATCGTGCAGCCTCTGCCTGTGCATAAATTCAGCATCGGCTCGATGGGCGATGGAGAATATGTGCTGTCGTGGGCCGAGACAGTTGACTCTTTGGAGGCAACCGCCACCCCCACATATTATATAATAGAAGAATGTGTGGGCGACCTCACCAAAGGCTTTACCAAGCTGGCCGAAGTGAAAGAGCCCATCTTCGAGCTCAAGGTCTCGGACTCTGACATCCACTCTTACCGCATCATCGCTGCCAACGCCGGCGGTGTGAGCTTCCCCTCAGAGGTGCTCTCGCTCTGCGACATGCCCGGCACCGAGCCCGTGCTCATCGTAAACGGCTTCACCCGCATCAGCGCACCCGACAATTTCGACAGCGGCGAGATTGCCGGATTCTACGATGTGCGCGACCACGGTGTGCCATACCTTCAGGACATCTCTTTTATCGGCAGCCAGTTTGAGTTCCGTCGCGACATCCCCTGGATGGACGACGACGCTGCCGGATTCGGCGCTTCGCGTGCCAACTACGAGAAGGACGTAATCGCAGGCAACACCTTCGCCTACCCCTACATCCACGGCCAAGCCATCAAAGAGGCCGGCCACGGATTCTATTCCACCTCAGTCGAGGCCTATTCCTCATGCAATTGCGACAATGCAAAAATCGTTGACCTCATCCTGGGCAAGCAAAAAGAGATCAAGCAGGGCCGCGGATTCTACGGCACGAAATACAAAACTTTCCCCACCGCCCTGCAGGAGCGTCTGGCTTTCGCCACAAAGAACGGCACATCAGTCTTCGTGAGCGGCGCTTACGTAGCCTCTGACCTTTGGGACAATCCCAACAGCTCAAAGGAAGTGGCCGCCGCCGACCAGAAATTCGCCACCGAGGTGCTGGGCTACCACTGGCGTGTGGACCAGGCATCCGTCACCGGTGAGGCCTATACCGTTGCTTCCCGCTTCAAGGAGTTCACTCCTGCTGAGTATGACTTCTACGCTCAGCTCAATTCTGACTTCTACGCCGTGGAGAGCCCTGACTCATTCTACGCCGCCTCGAAAGAGGGCGCCACAATCATGCGCTACAGCGAAAACAATCTCGTGGCCGGCATCGCCTATGCCCCCGCCGGCTACCGCACCGTGGTCATCGGCTTCCCCTTCGAGACCATCAAAACAACCGAAAGCCGCAACACCCTGATGCGCCAGGTGCTCAATTTCTTCTCAAACTCAAAAAAATAACAGCTAACACATTATATAAATGATCACAGCATTCGTCCCCTTCATTTCCGATGAGCAAGCCGCCGGCACCATCGCCAACCTCAAGGCCTGCAAGCTCGTCACCAAAATCGTCACACTCCCCGCTGAGGAGTATCCCGTAAAAGCCTCCAAAACGATGCGCTACATCGCCGAGCAGGCCAAAGGGAGCAAGTACATCCTTCTCTACACAGACTTCAACACCCTCGTGCCCGGCTATTTCGCCATCGACCGCCTCGTGCGCCTGGCCGAAGATTCAGGGGCCGGAATGCTCTACGCTGACCATTACACCGTGGTCGACGGCGTGCAGAAGGCTGCCCCCGTTATCGACTACCAACAGGGCTCACTGCGCGACGATTTCAACTTCGGCTCGCTCCTCTTCTTCTCCACAGCATGCTTCGAGCTCGCAGCTGCCGGGATTGAAAAGGAATACACCGCCGCCGGCCTCTACGACCTGCGTCTGCGCATCAGCCGCATCGCTCCGGTTGTCCATGTCAACGAGTTTCTCTATCAGGACGTCACCACCGACACCCGCCGCTCCGGCGAGAAGATCTTCGACTACGTTGACCCCAAAAACCGCGGCGTGCAGATCGAAATGGAAGAGGCTTGCACCGACCACCTCAAAGCTGTGGGCGGATACCTTGCCCCCGTCTTCGAACCCGTGAAATTTGACGAGGACAATTTTGAATACGAAGCCTCGGTCATCATCCCCGTGCGCAACCGCATCCGCACCATCACCGATGCCATCAACAGCGCTCTGAGCCAAAAGACCAAGTTCCCCTTCAATGTCATCGTAATCGACAACCACTCAACCGACGGCACCACCGAAGCCATCGAGAAATTCAAGGACAACCCCCGCGTGGTGCACATCCGCCCCGAGCGCACCGACCTGGGCATCGGCGGTTGCTGGAACCTGGGCGTGGAGAACGAGAAATGCGGAAAATTTGCCGTGCAGCTCGACTCCGATGACATCTATAGCGACGAAAACACTCTCCAGAAGATCGTCGACGCCTTCTACGATCAGAACTGCGCAATGGTCGTGGGCACATATCAGCTCACCGACATCAACTGCCAGCCCATTCCCCCCGGCGTGATCGACCACAAGGAGTGGACCCCCGAAAACGGCCGCAACAACGCTCTGCGCATCAACGGCCTCGGTGCTCCCCGTGCATTCTATACCCCTCTGCTGCGCAAAATCCACGTGCCCAACACCTCTTACGGCGAAGACTATGCCCTGGGGTTGGCTTTCTCGCGCCACCACCAGATCGGCCGCATCTATGATGTGCTCTACAACTGCCGCCGCTGGGAGGACAACTCCGACGCATCGCTCAACGTAGAGAAAATGAACGCCCACAACCTCTACAAAGACCGCATCCGCACCTGGGAGCTCCAGGCGCGCATCGCTATGCAAGAAAAAGAAGATTGACGTTAACGTTATAATCTCTAACACCCCTATCCAAATTCACCTCCTCTCTCCTCCCCCATACTCTGAGAACTCAGAAATTACTCCTAACTCCTAACTCCTAACTACCCCTGAATGTCCATCTCCCGATTCATATCTGACCAACTCGCCCAATGGCCCATGGCCGCTGCCAATTTCGCTGCACTTGAAAACGTCAAAGTCAAGGAAATTGTCACCCCCGAGGGCTTTAAACTCAAAGTGCAATTCAACCCCGGCCGCATCACATCATCGGCCGCCAAGGTCGATGCCGCTTCGCTCAAAGAGCGTCCTTGTTTCCTGTGCGAGGCCAACCGCCCTCAGGAGCAGTTTGGCCTGGAGCGCGGCGATTATGAGATTCTCGTCAACCCTTTCCCCATTTTTCCGCGCCATCTCACCATCCCGGTGGTTAATCATGTGCCGCAAAGAATCAAGGGGCGCATCGCAGACATGTACCACATCGCCATGGAGCTGCGCGGCTACACCGTTTTCTACAACGGCCCGCGCTGCGGAGCCTCAGCCCCCGACCATTGCCACTTCCAGGCCGGCAACAGCGACTTCCTCCCCATCACCGAAGCGCTGGCCGATTTCCACCCCGCGCCCTCGACTCTGGCCGTGCCCAAGTCGATGCCTTGGGGCGTGATCGTCTTTGACGTGCCTTCGGCCGACGAGGCCGAGCGCCTGTTCAAGCGCGTATACCGAGCTCTGCCGATGATCGAAGATGAGGAGCCGATGCTCAACATCCTCTGCTATGCCCTTGGCGACGACCTTTGCCGCTTTGTGGTTGTGCCCAGAAAGAAACACCGCCCGTCGTTCTATGGCACCGAAGAGGGCCAAATGGTCATCTCCCCTGCTTCTGTGGACATGGGAGGCGCCTTCATAACCCCCCGCGAGGAGGATTTCGAGCGCCTCGACGCAGAGCTCATCGCCAAGATCGCTTCCGAATTGTGCTACACAGTGGCTGAAGCAGAGAAAATCGCTTCCCGCCGCGTGGAAGAGCCGCAAGTGAGCGTGGGCATCCTCAGCGACAAGGTCATCGAGATGAATCTGCACGGACAATACATGGTCGATGGCGAGAAATTCTCCGGTTCGGTCGTGCTCAAAGCCGCACAGCTGAAAGAGGAAATGATGTTTGTGCCCACCACCAACGATTGCTACGCCGAGGTCAAGGGTGTGACCATCGGTGTGAACTTCCACTGGGAGCGCCGCGAAAACCAGCGCTTTGTCGGGGCCGTGCTCATCCTCCCCAACGACGGCGAGCTCACCGTCATAAACATCCTCCCCGTCGAGGATTACCTCACCAGCGTGATTTCTTCTGAGATGAGCGCTACATCGCAAATCGAGCTGCTAAAGGCCCACGCCGTGATCTCCCGCTCCTGGCTCCTCGCCCAGATCGAAAAATCAAAAGGCGACCACATCCACCACAACGAGCAGGAGATGATGGTGCGCACCGATGATGAGAAAATCATCTGGTACGATCGCGAGGACCACACCCTTTTCGATGTCTGCGCCGACGACCACTGCCAGCGCTACCAGGGCATCACTCGCCAAAGCACTCAGGCTGTGCGCGATGCCATTGCCGCCACCCGCGGCGAGGTCATCACCTACGCCGGCGAGCTCTGCGACGCCCGATTCTCGAAGTGTTGCGGCGGTGTGTTCGAGGAGTTTGAATACTGCTGGGAGCCCCTGCACAAGCCTTACCTCGAGGCAGCCCGCGATGGCGAGAACGAAATGGATTTCCCCGACCTCACCATTGAGGAGAACGCCCGCCAGTGGATCCTCTCATCGCCTGAGGCCTACTGCAACACCGATAATAAGCAAGTGCTCCGCCAAGTGCTCAACAATTACGACCAGGAGACGGCCGATTTCTATCGCTGGACGGTAGAATACACCACTGACGAGCTCTCTGACCTTGTGCGCCGCCGCACGGGCATCGACTTCGGCACAATTCTGGCCATCGTGCCTCTGGAGCGCGGCACATCGGGCCGCATCTGCCGCATGCGCCTTGTGGGCACTCGCAAAACCATGGAAATAGGCAAGGAACTCGAAATCCGCCGCACTCTCTCCGAGAGCCACCTCTACAGCTCGGCATTCGTGGTAGAGAAAACTCCCGACGGCTTCCGCCTGCGCGGTGCCGGCTGGGGCCACGGTGTGGGTCTGTGCCAGATCGGGGCTGCCATGATGGCCGACAAGGGTTGCGACTATCGCCAAATCCTCTTCCACTACTTTGCCGGCGCCGCAATCACCCCGGACTACAATCATTAGTGAAGAGTTAGGAGTGAGGAGTTAGGAGTTCAAAAAACCAATAATAAACCAATCTGAATGGAAAAAACTAAACCGACCAAGCGCAACCCGTGGGCATGGATTCCCACGTTGTATTTCGCTCAAGGTCTGCCCTACGTGGCTGTTATGACCATCTCGGTGATCATGTACAAGCGCCTTGGCATGAGCAACACCGACATTGCCCTCTACACCGGCTGGCTCGGCCTCCCCTGGGTGATCAAGCCTTTCTGGAGCCCGTTTGTCGACCTTATCAAAACCAAACGCTGGTGGACCCTGTCGATGCAGTGGATCGTGGCCATCGCCCTGGCGGGCATCGCCTTCACGATTCCGACGGCTTTCTATGTGCAGTTCACCCTCGCCATATTCATGATCATGGGCTTTGCATCGGCCACTCACGATATCGCCGCCGATGGCTTCTATATGATAGCCCTCGACGAGCATGAGCAATCCTTCTACGTGGGCATCCGCTCCACCTTCTATCGCATCGCCACAGTCGTGGGCCAGGGTCTGCTGGTCATCCTGGCCGGTGCCATCGAAATGAACACCGGCATCGAGCCTCTGGAGATGCAGCTGGTGGTCATCCCCGATCAGGCCGTCTCGGTGGCTTCGCTCCCGCCTTCTGTGCAATCAGTCGAAAGCGCAGAGCCGCGCTTTGTGGTTGAGATGCCCAAGAGCGTGTCGGTGCTTCCGGCCGATAGCGCTGTCAACGTCGACGGCACGATGATTCCCTTGAGCGAGGTGATTTCAACCGTCAACCGTCTGAACGTGGAGTCAGGCTTCGTCTCTCCTGTTGAGGAGAAGGCTGCCGTGGCAAAGAAGGACCAGGCCTACGGCGCATTCCGCCAATGGCTCAAAAACACATTCGGCGAGGACCGCCCCACAGGTGCTGAGGCTGCCAAGGGCGCCAACATCGCCGTGGCTGCCGTGAAGCTTGCCGGCAACCTGGACGAGGGCGAGGAGAAAGTGCTCATCGTCAACTTTGCCGACGGCGACCAAAGCATCCGCCTGGCCGGCGACACCCGCCTTGTCTTCAACTCGGCCAACAAAGACAAAGTGGCCTACATCGCCTTTGTCATCGACCCCAAAATCAAGGAGCAGGTAAGCGCAAGCTTCCGCGGCACCTCCGGCAACATCCCCATGGCCTGGACCATGGTCTTCGTGGTGCTTTCGGTATTCTTCTTCGTGGTGGTGATCTACCACACTTGGGCCCTCCCCGTTCCGGCCTCCGATGCCCGTGCAGGTGAGGCTTCGGCCAAGGGCATCGTCACGGGATTTGTCGACGCTTTCAAGACCTTCTTCACCAAATTCCCCCTCTGGCAGACCGTAGCAGCCATCCTCTTCATGCTTCTCTACCGCTTCCCGGAGGCACAGCTCACAAAGATCATCCAGCCCTTCTTGCTTGACCCCGTCGACAAGGGCGGTCTGGGCCTGACCACGGGCGAGGTGGGCATCGTCTACGGCACCGTGGGCATCATCGGCCTCACCATCGGTGGCATCATCGGCGGCATCGTGGCAGCCAAGGGCGGCCTGAAGAAATGGCTCCTGCCGATGGCCTGGAGCATGTCGCTGACCTGCCTCACATTTATATATCTGGCATACGTGCAGGATCATTCTCTGCTCACCGTCAACATCTGCGTCTTCATCGAGCAGTTTGGCTACGGCTTCGGATACACGGCCTACATGCTCTTCCTCATCTACTACAGCGAGGGCAAATTCAAGACCTCTCACTATGCCATCTGCACGGGCTTCATGGCTCTGTCGATGATGACAGGCATGATAGCCGGCTGGATTCAGGAGACCGTGGGCTACCGCCACTTCTTCGTCTGGACCATCATCTGCTGCATCGCCACTATCGGTGTGAGCATGATTATCAAAGTTGACCCCAATTTCGGCAAAAAAGTCGAAGACAAAAAATAAACATGTCAATGAAAAATCTTATCATAACCCTTTTTCTGACCCTGGGCCTGTGCGCCTGGGGCCAGGTGAAGCCGGGCATCGAAGTGCTCCGCGATGGCGGCTTCAAAGAGCTGCAAGGCAAACGCGTGGGCCTGATCACCAACCCCACCGGCGTCGACAATCATCTGAAATCGACCATCGACATCCTCAACGAGGCTCCCGGCGTGGAGCTCGTGGGCCTCTATGCTCCGGAGCATGGCGTGCGCGGCGACGTACACGCCGGTGACCACGTCAAAAACTTCACCGACTCGCTCACCGGGGTCACCGTATACTCAATTTACGGCAAAAACCGCAAGCCCTCGGCCGAAATGCTCAAGGACGTCGATGTACTCCTCTACGACATCCAGGACAACGGCTGCCGCTCGTTCACCTTCATCTCCTCTATGGGTCTGGCCATGGATGCATGCGCCGAGCTGGGTAAAGAATTCATGGTGCTCGACCGTCCCAACCCCGTGGGCGGCAACAAGATCGAGGGCAACATCGTGGAAGATTCTTGTTTCTCGTTCGTGAGCCAGTTTCCAATTCCATATCTCTACGGCCTCACCCCCGGCGAGCTCGCCACCTACCTCAACGAGGAGGGATTGCTGGAAAGCGGCAAGAAGGTTGACCTCAAAGTTATCCCCATGGAGGGCTACACCCGCGATATGACATTTGCCGAGACCGGCATGCCTTGGGTGCTCCCCTCGCCCCACGTGCCAAATCCTGAGGCCGCCGTGCTTTACGCTGCTTCGGGCATCCTCGGCGAGCTCAACTACATGAACATCGGTGTTGGCTACACCATGCCCTTCAAGCTCTTCTGCCAGAGTTGGGTCAATGCCGAAGAGCTCTCTTCTGCCCTCAACGCCCTTGAGCTCCCGGGCGTGATGTTCCGCCCCATCTACATCAAGCCCTTCTACGCATTTGGCAAGGATGAGCAGCTGCAAGGAGTTGAAATGTACATCACCGACCAGAAGGCCGCCCCGCTGTCTTTGATTCAATTTTACGTAATGCAGGAAATAGCTCGCCTCTATCCCGACCACAAGGTCTTCGAGACGGCCGACAAGAAGCGCTTTAATATGTTTGACAAAGTGGTGGGCAGCAAAAACATACGCCCCCTCTTTAGCAAGAATAATAAAGTGGCCGATATCGAGGAGTACTGGATGAAAGACGTTGAGCCTTTCCGCGAAAAATCGTCAAAATATCACCTCTATAAATGACCCCCGCCCATCGACAGTTTCTTTCGGCCATAAGCCGATACGTAGATAAAGACAGAATCTACACCGACCCTCTGCGCACACTGGCATGGGGCACGGATGCTGGATTCTACCGCCTGCTCCCACAGATCGTGGTGCGGGCAAAGGATGAGGAGGAAGTCTCGCGCCTGCTGCGCGAGGCCTCGCGCCTGGGCGTGGGCGTAACCTTCCGTGCCGCCGGCACATCGCTCTCCGGGCAAGCCATCACCGACTCTGTCCTCATCGTGGCCGGCAAAAATTGGGAGGATTTCTCCGTTTCGCCCGACGCCACCACCATCACCCTTCAGGCTGGCATCATAGGCGCGCGCGTCAATCAGATTCTGGCTCCGTTTGGCCGGATGTTTGCTCCCGACCCTGCCTCCAAGGCCTCGGCCATGGTGGGCGGCATCATCATAAATAACGCCTCGGGCATGAATTGCGGCACTCACGCCAATTCCGACAAAATCCTGCGCTCGATGCGGTTGATTCTTGCCGACGGCACGGTCATCGACACGGCTCGCCCCTCTGACTCCCCACGCGAAAAGCAACTCGTGGCCGACATCTGTGCCATCCGCGATGAGATTTGCGCCGATGCGGAGCTGGTGGAGCTCATCAAATACAAATATTCGATCAAAAACGTCACGGGTCTCAACCTCGAGCCTTTTGTGCGCTTCACCGACCCCTACGATATCATCGCCCACGCAATGGTGGGCTCGGAGGGCACGCTGGGATTCCTGAGCCAGGCCACAATGGCCACATCTCACCTCTTCCCCCGCTCGGCCTCGGCCATGGTCTATTTCTCCTCGCTTAAGGAGGCGTGCAGGGCTGTGGTCGCGCTCAAGCCCCACAAGGCTGTCTACAGCTGCGAGCTGCTCGACAAAAAATCTTTGGCTTCGGTCCACGACACCACCGGCACCGACCTCACCGCTCTCCTTATCGAGACTCGCGGCAACACTGACGATGAAATCCGCACCAACTCAGATGAGATCCTGAAAGTGCTCTCCGGCTTTGACCTGTTCCGCCCCGCCGCCTTCAAGACAGAACCGGCTGAGGTGGCTGCAATGTGGCAGATGCGTTCGGGCGTCTTTCCGGCTGTGGGCGGCACTCGCCCCCCGGGCACGACGGCCCTCATCGAGGATATAGCTTTCCATATCGACGACCTTCCGGAGGCCACAGTCGAGCTCGCTCAGCTCATCGAGGACTGCGGCTACCGTGATGCCTGCATCTATGGCCATGCACTTGAAGGCAACTACCACTTCGTCATCGCCCAAAGCTTCGACACCGAAGCAGAGGTGCAACGTTACGCTCATCTTATGCATGAAATCGACCACCTTGTGGTCGACAAATACCACGGCTCGCTCAAAGCCGAGCATGGCACAGGCCGCAACATGGCCCCCTTCGTCGAGCATGAATGGGGCCCCAAAGCCTTTGGCATGATGAAGCGCATCAAGCAGGCTTTCGACCCTCAGGGCATCCTCAACCAGGGCGTGATCTTTAACGACGACCCCCAGTGCTATCTGCGCAACTTCAAGAAAATGCCTCTTTTCAACAGCCACGTGGACCGCTGCATCGAGTGCGGATTCTGCGAGGTGAACTGTGTGAGCTGCGGGCTCACGCTTTCTGCTCGCCAGCGCATCGTGGCCATGCGTGAGGTCACTCTCCTGAGCCAGACATGCGCTGACCCCGAGCGCGAGAAGGCCCTGCGCAAGGAGTTTGCTTACTATGGCAACGAGACCTGCGCCGGCGACGGCCTCTGCTCCACCTCATGCCCGATGAAAATCAACACCGGCGAGATGATCCACGACTTGCGCCAAGCCGCTCTGCCCCCGGGCTCGGCGGGCTACCGACTGGCTGAATGGACCGGAAAGCATTTTGCCGGCACGGCAGCTATGATTCGCCCGGTGCTGTATCTGGCCAATGTGGCCCACTCTGTCCTTGGCGACAGCGCCACAGCTTCGCTCGGGCGCGGCCTTCACAAGATAGGCCTCCCGCTTTGGTCTCCCTCGCTCCCGGGCACAAATTCCGTCGACACAGCCTCCGGCCGGCTGCCCGAGGCAAAGCGAAAAGTGGTCTATTTCCCCTCGTGCTTTAACCGCAACATGGGAGCCTCATCCACCTTCGGCCAGAAGGAGCCCCCTCTCACAGAAGTGATGGTCGAGCTCTGCCACAAGGCCGGTTTTGAAGTGATTTTCCCCGACAACATGGCTGCCCTTTGCTGCGGCCTGATCTGGGAGAGCAAGGGCGTGCCGGAAGTGGCCGACAAGAAATCAGAGCAGCTTTATGAGGCTCTGATGCAGGCGACGGACGGCGGCCGCATTCCGGTGGTCTTTGACCAGAGCCCATGCATCCACCGCATGCGCGAATATCTGCACGAGCGTCACGACCTGCACATCTACGAGCCTTCGGAATTCGTGCTCGAGCACCTGGCTCCTCATCTGATTTTTGAGCCTGAATCCACCCCCGTGGCTCTTCACATCACATGCTCCACCCGCAAAATGGGGCTTGCCGCCACTATCGAGCGCCTGGCCCGGATGTGCTCCACTTCGGTGCTGGTTCCTGTGGAGGTGGGCTGCTGCGGCTTTGCCGGCGATAAGGGTTTCACCCATCCGGAGCTCAACGCCTGGGGCTTGCGCAAGCTCAAGCCGCAAATCGTGGCGCATGCCATCACGGAAGGCTTCTCCAACTCTCGCACTTGCGAGATCGGCCTTACCACCAACTCGGGAATTAATTACAAGTCAATCCTTTACCTGGTGAATCGCACCACAAAAGCAAAATAATGGACAATCCTGCCAAAATTCAATCATCCCGCTTGCTTTCGCTCGATATCTTGCGCGGCATCACAATCGCCGGCATGATTCTGGTTAACAATCCGGGCTCATGGGGGTCGATTTATGCTCCGCTGCGCCACGCACCGTGGAATGGCCTGACTCCCACCGACCTGGTCTTCCCGTTCTTTATGTTCATCATGGGCATCTCCACGTATTTCTCCCTGCGCAAGTATGATTTCAGGTTTTCCGGCGCTGCGCTATGGAAAATTCTCAAGCGCACGCTGGTCATTCTATTCATAGGCTGGGCCATCGGCTGGTTTGGAATGTTTCTGCGCGGAGTAATGAATCCCGACGTTCAGCTCATCGATGCCATTTTCACCTTTGACCACATCCGTCTGCTCGGTGTGCTGCCTCGTCTGGCCATATGCTACGGCATCTCGGCCATCGTGGCCCTGTGCATGCGCCACCGCCACGTGGTCTGGCTCGTGGTGGCCCTTCTTGTGGCCTACACCCTGATGCTCCTCTTTGGCCACGGATATGAATTCTCGGATGCCAACATCATCTCGGTGGTTGACCACAAGGTTCTGGGCGAAAATCACATGTATCGCGACACAATTGACGGCGTCTCGCTCAAATTCGACCCCGAAGGCCTGCTCTCTACCCTCCCCTCGATAGCCCACTGCCTCATCGGCTTTTTGTGCGGCTGGATGATCGTGACCACCTCCGACAATCGCGACCGCTGCAACAAGCTCTTCATCGTCGGCGCCATCCTCACCTTTGCCGGCTTCCTGCTCAGCTACGGGCTGCCCATCAACAAGAAAATCTGGAGCCCGACCTTCGTCTTCACTACCTGCGGCCTGGCCTCCACTCTGTTGGCCCTTCTGATCTGGGTGATCGACATCAGGGGCCATCGGCGTTGGTCGCTCTTCTTTGAGAGCTTTGGCGTGAACCCCCTGTTTCTCTACTGCCTCTCGGCCGTGCTGGGCATCTGCTTCGGGGCCATCCGGCTGCCCTTCGCAGCTGCGGAATCGGGGTATGCCTCAATCCACACAATTGTCTATAAATACGGCCTGGTGCCCCTCTGCGGCGACGACACCACCATGGCCTCGCTCTTCTATGCCCTCCTCTTCGTTTTGCTCAACTGGAGCATTGGTTACATTTTGTATAAAAAGAAAATTTACATAAAGATATGATACTGATAGCAGACTGCGGTAGCACCAAAATCGACTGGTGCGTGACCGAGAACAAAAAAGTGGTGAAGCAAGTCTTCACACACGGAATGAACGCCGTGATGTTGACCCGCGACGAAATGGCTCAGCGTATCAAAACCGAACTCATGCCCGAACTGGGCGACCTCGCAGGCAAAATCTCAGAGATTTATTTCTACGGCGCCGGCTGCATCTCCCCGGAGGTGTGCGGCAATGTGGCTGAGGCTCTGCGTGAGAATATCCCGGCTGAGAAAATTGAAGTCTACACCGACCTTTTGGCCGCGGCCCATGCCCTTTGCGGCTCAGAGCCCGGCATCGCCTGCATTATGGGCACCGGGTCAAATTCATGCTACTACGACGGCCGCGAGATCGTGGACAACGTCTCCCCACTGGGCTACATCCTCGGCGACGAGGGCAGTGGCGCCGTCTTGGGCAAGATCCTCGTGGGCGATGTGCTGAAAAACCAGCTGCCCAAGGACCTGTGTGAGGCTTTCCTCAAAGAAAACAACCTTGACCGCCTCGAGATCATCAAACGCGTATATAAAGAGCCCGGAGGCAACCGCTTCCTGGCGTCCCTGACGCCATTCCTGCTGCGCAACATCGACCGCAAGGAGATCTTCGAGCTGGTGCTCTCATCGTTCAAGGCATTCTTCGTGCGCAACGTGTGCCAGTATCCGGGCTGCAAGGAGCTAAAAGTCAACTTCATCGGCTCGATTGCCTACTATTACAAAGACGTGCTCGAAAAAGCCGCACAGGAATGCGGCTGCACAGTCGGAACCATCATCAAAAGCCCCATGGAGGGCCTGATCGCTTATCACTACGCCTGAATCATAAATTCATAATTCTCTAATAATCATGGCATTTGTAAAAATTTCAGAGCAACCGTCGCTCTACAACGACTTGGAGAAAAAATCCGTAGGCGAATTGCTCCGCGACATAAATAACGAGGACAAAAAAGTGGCTCTTGCCGTTGAGAAGGCTATCCCTCAGATCGAAAAGCTCGTAACGGAAATCGTTAAGCGCATGCGTCGCGGCGGCCGCATCTTCTACATGGGTGCAGGCACATCGGGGCGCCTGGGCGTGCTTGACGCTTCTGAAATCCCCCCTACATTCGGCATGGATCCCTCATGGGTGATCGGCCTCATCGCCGGTGGCGACACCGCGCTCCGCAACCCGGTAGAAAATGCCGAAGACGACACCAAACAGGGCTGGCTCGACCTTCAGAAATTCGACATTAACGACAAGGACACCGTAATCGGTATCGCAGCCTCCGGCACCACACCTTACGTTATCGGCGCCCTTGAGGAATGTCGCAAACACGGCATCCTCACCGCTGCCATCACTTCTAATCCCGACGCTCCCATCAGCCAGGCTGCCGACATCGCCATCGAGATGATCGTGGGTCCGGAATATGTCACCGGTTCTTCTCGCATGAAATCCGGCACCGGCCAAAAGATGATCTGCAACATGATCACCACTTCGGTGATGATTCAGATGGGTCGCGTAAAAGGCAACAAGATGGTGAACATGCAGCTGAGCAACGCCAAGCTCGTGGACCGCGGCACCCGCATGGTGGTTGAAGAGCTCGGCTTGCCCTACGACGAAGCCAAACGCCTGCTCCTGCTTCACGGGTCTGTGAAAAACGCCGTTGATGCCTTCCGGGCCGAAAACTAATCTCAAGAAACATTCAGCATGCTATGCTGCCGGAATCTCGCCGTCCCCCTGGCTCGGCGAGATTTTTAGCATACAGGCAATAATTTTGTGATTCGGCTGTTTTTGCGTATTTCCAACATTTACCTTACCTTTGCATCAAAATTAAATCTCCGGTATAATGAAAAAATACTTTCTCCTCGTTTTATCTGCTCTTTTTCTCGGCCTTTGGGCTTTCGGAAGCGATTACGACCCCCGCAAGGCACCCTTCTGGGGCCAGCGCACCTCGCTCTTTGAGGTGCTTCCTGTCGACTCTACCGACATCATCATGCTCGGCAATTCCCTGACCAATGGCGGCGAATGGCACGAACTCTTCAACATGCCCAACGTCAAAAACCGCGGCATCTCCAGCGACATCGTCGAAGGTGTGCGCCTGCGCCTCGACCCCGTGATCAAGGGCCAACCCAAGAAGGTTTTCCTCCTCATCGGCGTCAATGACATCAGCCACGCCTTAGAGTCTGACTCCATTGCCGGAGCCATCATCGCTGTGGCCGATTCGATCGTAAAGGGCTCGCCAAAAACCCAACTTTATGTGCAGAGCTGTCTGCCCTTCAATCTCTCGTTTGGCTATTACAAAGCCCTCAAGGACCGCGAGCATCAGGTGCCGGAAATCAACGCAATCCTGCGTGAGGCCGCCGCAAACCATGGCTACACGTTTATAGACCTATACTCATCTTTTGTTGGCGACGATGGCCTGCTTCGTCCTGAACTCACCAACGATGGCCTCCACCTCATCGCCCCCGGCTATCTGCTCTGGCGCGACCTCCTTCTCCCCTACATCACCGACTGATCACTCCTAACTCCTCACTCCTAACTTCTCACTAAAAAAGATGCTCGAACTCATCCTGATAAACATCTCCGGCACCGACCGCCCCGGCGTCACCGCAGCCCTTGCAGAAATCCTCGCAAAATACGAAGCCGGAATCCTTGACATCGGTCAGGCCGACATTCACCACACCCTCTCGCTGGGTTTTCTGGTGCGCACGGAGAGCGACCGCTCGGGCAACATGATGAAAGAGCTCCTCTTCCGCGCCACAGAACTGAACGTGCAGATCCGCTTCACCCCCGTCAGCACCTCGGACTATGAAGCCTGGGTGAACCGTCAAGGCAAAAACCGCTGGATCATCACCACTCTGGGCCGTAAGCTCACGGCTCGCCACATCTCCTTGATCGCTCGCGAAATCGCCGACCAGGGCCTCAACATCGATGGCATCCAGCGCCTCACCGGCCGCGCCCCGCTCGATGAAAGCGAGCCGCAATCCAAATCCTGCGTAGAATTTTCAGTGCGCGGCACCCCCAAAGACATCGCCGACATGAACCGGCGCTTCATGCAAATCTCCTCAGAGGAGGATTTCGACATCTCCCTCCAAGAAGACACCCTCTACAGACGCTGCCGCCGTCTGGTGTGCTTCGATATGGATTCCACACTGATCGAAACTGAGGTAATCGATGAGCTGGCCATGCGCGCCGGTGTGGGCGACCGGGTCAAGGCCATCACCGAGAGAGCGATGCGCGGCGAGATCGACTTCACGGAAAGCTTCGCGCAGCGTGTGGCCCTGCTCAAGGGTCTCGACGAGAGCGTGATGAAGGAGATTGCGGAAAATCTACCCGTGACAGAAGGTGTAGACCGCATGATGAAAGTGCTCAAACGCGCCGGCTTCAAAACGGCCATTCTCTCAGGTGGATTCACATATTTTGGCGAATATCTCAAACGCTTGTTCGGCTTCGATTATGTCTACGCCAACGAGCTTGAAATCGTAGACGGAAAGCTCACCGGGCGCTACCTCGGCGACGTGGTCGACGGCAAGCGCAAAGCCGAACTCCTGCGCATCATCGCTCAGGTTGAGAACATCGACATCGCGCAGACCATCGCCGTGGGCGACGGCGCCAACGATCTGCCCATGCTCTCCACCGCCGGCCTTGGCATCGCCTTCCACGCCAAGCCAAAAGTCAAAGCCACAGCCGGCCAGTCAATCTCCACCATCGGCATCGACGGTGTCCTCTACTTCATCGGCTTCAAAGACTCCTTCATCACCCCCGCCAAGTCATGATGATTGATCGTTTTCTTCGTTTTTTAAGTCAGGGGCCTTT
Organism: uncultured Bacteroides sp.; assembly: GCA_964575435.1. GTDB lineage: Bacteria > Bacteroidota > Bacteroidia > Bacteroidales > Muribaculaceae > CAG-873. Next base: position 8,404 of record CAZNRK010000006.1, on the reverse strand, counting down.
CGGATTTGGCTATAACAAAAATAATATGTAACTTTGTATAATATGGACATCTTGAACATCAGATGACATCCAATATCTAAATAATCACTATTTATATATCTATCTAATCTCTCCTATATGACACAATTCACACTTACAATCACCGATCCGAAAGACGTTTCCTTAATTAAGAAATTACTTGCAAAATTCGATGGTGTGACGCTGACACGAAAAGTCGCCAAACGTAAAACCGGCATTGAAGAGGCACTGGACGATGTAGCTGCCGGACGAGTATCGCACTATGATTCTGTCGATGATTTCTTTAAAGAAATGGGGTTATGAGCAAATACTCACTGAGAGTCACAAATCAGTTTAAGAAGGACTTCCGGAGATGTATTAAACGTGGTCTCCCGATTGCAAAAATCCAGGAGGCTATGAGACTGCTTGAAACGACAGGATTTTTGCCATCCGATTTCAAGCCTCACAAATTGACCGGGAAATATGCCGGTACATGGGAGTGTCATATAAATGGCCGGAACAGCGACTGGTTAATGGTCTGGGAGCAGGACGACACAGCTCTCACCCTCCTTATGCTCCGCACCGGATCTCATTCAGATATATTTTAAACATGATTATTCTTCCTGCAATCAAGCGATAGATTGCAGGAAGAATTCATATATCATGACTTTTTGAGACGGGCGACGTTGTCGCGAGATGCGGCTTGCAGCCGGTTAAAGATTTCCTGAGCAATCTCGGGCGAGGTGCGGGTGGGCAGAACGGTGAAGCGCGTCTCGTTGTCCACAATGTCGGTAATAGTCGTGGGAGGTGTGGTGCCTGAGTCCACAACCAGCGGATTATCTGCGCCGTTGCGAGGAGTGGAGGGTCCGAAAGAGATAATGTTTTCGTGTACCCAGGGTTTCGGACTCCACTGAGGAGGCGCAGGCAGGTCGGCGGCCTGGGGATAGGCGTACGGCTCGTCAAAAGTGAGAGGATTCTCGGCAGCTGTGGGCGAGAAGCGGTAGATGGGCCAGAAATTGCTCTGCACGCCCATGCGCTCTTGGATTATCGAATGGCTCAAACTCTGCTTGATGCCGTGCATAAGGCAGGGGCAATAAGCAATGATAATTGAGGGGCCGGGATAGGCCGCTGCCTCTTCAAAGGCTTTAACCACCTGATTCATGTTGCCGCCGATGGCAACGGAGGCAACATATACGTTGCGGTAGGTCATCATCATCTGTCCGAGGTTTTTGTGGTATTCGCGCTTGCCGTCGTAGGTGAATTTCGCGCAAGCTCCGTAAGGAGTTGCCTTGGAAGCCTGGCCACCGGTATTGGAGTAACACTGTGTGTCGAGCACGAGCACATTGATGTCGATGCCCGAGGCCAGCACATGGTCAAGGCCGGCAAAACCGATATCGTAAGCCCAGCCGTCGCCGCCTACAGCCCACACGCTCTTGCGACCGAGCAGGTCAGCGCTTTCTGTAATTTCCTTGGCGTATTTGGCGGTGGGATTTTCGGAGATGAATTTCTTGACGGCGAGTCCGGCTGTGTAAGATTTCTCATAATCGTCTTTCACCTCTTGCCAGGCCTGCAGCGCTGTGCGCAATTCAGCATCCGTCGCCTGATCTGCCACAGCTTGTGCGATGAGCGCGGCCAAGGCATCGCGGCGGTGCTTCACGCCAACGGCTATGCCGTAAGCGTACTCTGCATTGTCCTCAAAGAGGGAGTTTCCCCATGCGGGACCGAGGCCGTCGGAATTGCGACAGTACACAGTCGACGGGGCATCCGCACCCCAGACCGATGAGCATCCGGTGGCATTTGCGATGATCGAGTGCTCGCCGAAGAGCTGGGTGAGGAGCTTGACGTAGGGGGTCTCGCCACAGCCTCCACACGCGCCGGAGAATTCCAACAGCGGCTGATAGAGCTGCGAGCCCAGAATGCTGAATCTTGGCAGCAATCCGGCCTTGGATGCCACGTGCTTTTGGGCAAAGTCAAGGTTGGCGACCTGAGTGTCAAGTTCTTGCTCGATAGGCACCATGGGCAGCGCTCCGGCAGGGCAGACAGTTGAGCAGGAGGCGCAGCCTGTGCAGTCTTCGGGGTATACCTGGATGCGCCATTTCATGCCTTGCAGGGGCTTGGGCCATGCATCCTTGGTGACGAATGATGCAGGAGCGCCTTGCATCTCCTCCTCGGTGGCCACCACGGGGCGGATGGCAGCGTGAGAGCAAACAAACGAGCATTCCACACATTCAATACATTTCTGCGCGTCCCATTGAGGTATCTTAGTGGCTATTCTGCGCTTTTCGTATTGCGACTCACCCACGGGCCATACGCCGTCGGCGCTCATCATCGACACGGGCAGGCTGTCGCCTTTGAGTTCGTTCATCAGCACAGCGATCTTGGCCACCCATTCAGGCAGTGTGGCAAGATATGCGGCGCGCTGTGCTTCCTCTTCTGCGGTTGAAGCTGTGGCCCATGAGGCCGGATATTTCACCTCGGCATCTACGGTAAAGGCCTCTTCAATAGCCGCCTGATTAGCTTGAACTACGGCTTGGCCTTCGTGGCCGTACATCTGCGCCACGGCCTGCTTCATTGCCTCAAGCGCTTGCTCCCGGGGCATAAGGCCGGTGATTTTGAAGAACATGGCCTCCATGATGGTGTTAATGTGAGGCCCGAGGCCATGCTTTTGTGCAATGGCATATGCGTTGATGTTATAGAAGCGCACGTGGCGCGAGGCCATGAGTCTTCGCATCGATGCGGGGATTTTGTCTTCGAGTTGAGCTGCCGACCAAGGCGAATTCAGCACAAACACACCTCCGTCTTTGATATTGTCGAGCAGGGGATAGCGGCCCACGTAGAGGCTGGTGTTGCACCCAACGTAATCAGCCGTCACGATGTCATAGGGCGCCGGAGCGAGGCCCTTGGCAATGCGGAGCTGGGAGATGGTGTAGCCGTATGATTTCTTGGCCGAATACTGGAAGTGAGCCTGCACATCCGAGCCCGTCCCGTCAGAAACGATTGACGCGATTTGCTTGGTGGCTCCCACTGTGCCGTCGTTGCCGATGCCGTAAAAGATGACCTGATGCGAGTGGTCGGCCTCGGGGTCGATGTTGTTTTCGTATGGCAGAGAGAGATTTGTGACATCATCGTCAATGCCGATTGTGAATTTTTTCTTAGGGGAGTCTTTGGCCATTTCGTCAAAGATGGCTTTGGCCATGCCTACGTTGAAATCTTTACTGCTAAGTCCGTAGCGTCCGCCAATTACCTTGACTTGCTTCCCGGCTTCGAAGAGCGCTGCGCAAACATCTGTGTAGAGCGGCTCACCCACAGCGCCGGGCTCTTTATCTCGATCAAGAGCGGCCACGACCTTGGCCGTTGCGGGGATGGCTGCGACAAAATCGCTCACCGAGAAGGGGCGGTAGAGGCGCACGTTGACGTGGCCTACCTTGTAGCCTCGTGCGTTGAGGTATTCCACGGCCTGGCGCATCATGTCTGACGACGATGCCATTGACACGGTCACATACTCGGCCTCGGGGTCGCCATAATAATCAAAAATGCGATATTCCCGGCCCGTAATTCCTGCCACGGCCTTGAGGTTCTTCTTTACGATTTCAGGCACGGCATCGTAATACGGATTGCAGGCCTCGCGAGCCTGGAAAAATATGTCGGGATTCTGGGCTGTGCCACGCTGGTCGCTATGCTCGGGATTCATGGCCCGACGGCGGAAAGCGTTGACCTTGTCCATATCCACCAGCTTGGCAATGTCTTCATAGTCGCTCACCTGCAGGGTGTGCATGTCGTTGGCCGTGCGGTAAGCATCAAAGAAGTGAAGCACCGGTAGGGAGGAATCGATAGCCGTCAGGTGGGCCACAATGGCCATGTCGTGGGCCTCCTGCACGGAGCAGGATGCGAGCATAGTGAACCCTGTGGCGCGTACGGCCATGACATCGCTATGGTCTCCAAAAATGGAGAGGGCATGCGTGGCCACTGTGCGCGCTCCCACGTGGAAAACGCATGGCAGGAGGTTACCGGCGATTTTGTACATGTTGGGAATCATCAGCAGCAATCCCTGCGAATTAGTAAAGGTGGTGGAGAGCGCGCCGCCGGCTGCTGCGCCGTGGCAGGCTCCTGCCACTCCGAGTTCCGACTCTAATTCTTTTACCTGCATAGTAGCCCCGAAGATGTTTTTTCTGCCTTCGCAGGACCATTGGTCGGCCACCTCTCCCATTTCTGCGATTGGTGAGATGGGATATATTGTTGCCACTTCGCTAAGAGCATAGGCTGCATGCGTTGCAGCCACTGCCCCGTCTAAAATCACTCTTTTTTGTGCCATGGGAGTTGTTGTTAAGGATTTCACCTATAAATTAACGCTCCCGGTGTGCAAAAGGTTGAAAAAAAGCGCGCTCCCGTGAAGGAACGCGCTTGAATTTTTAGTTGCGGGTATAAAACCGCTCGGAATGACTATTTTACAACCACTTTGGTGGCTTTGCCGTCTACATTCACGATGTAGATGCCGGGAAGGAGCGAGGTGGTGCGGTTGATTGCGCGACCTTGCAGGTCGAAAACAGCCACTGCATTATAGTCGCCAAGGATGATAATCTCGCCCTCGCCGCCCATGACTGTGGCGCTGCTGTCGACATCAGGCACAAGGTCTTCAATACCGCTGACATTTGCGGTGGAGAGCACGATGTAGCCGTGAGAGGGCACTTTCACCTTGATTGCACCGGCTGCACCGGTAACGGTGGGAGTGGTTCCGGTGGATGAGCAGACCACGCTGTAGTTGGAAGCTGAAATGAGGGAACTTCCCACGGTCACCTCTTGCTCTGTGGCGCCGAGGTGGGGGTTGACAACAGCGATAAGCTCTTTGTCGCCGTACTTGAGGATATAGGAGCGGGGGTTGTTGTTAGCAGAGAGTGTGGGCTCGGTGCGGAATGTGGTATTCTTGCCGAAGAGGTCGGGATATTTGGTGCGGAGGTTACACAGAGCAGAGTATGTGGCCTGGAGGTTGGCGCGATCGGGATCGTTGAGATCGTTCCAGCGCACGGTCTTGGGGTTGGTGTTGTTGCTACCGCCGCTTTTGGTGGACTCGTCGTTACCGAGTTCGCCGAATTGCCAGATCATCTTGGGACCGGGGTTCATGAGCAGCTGCACGGCCAGACCGCCCAGACGGTTCATGGCATAGTTGAATTTATTTTTGATGTTGACGTTGGCAGCAGATTTCTGCGAAAAGCCAACACGCTCTTCGTCATGGCTTTCAACGTAAACCACGCCTGAGCCTTTGGTGCGGCTGCAATTCACATCGTAGAAGTATTTCACGTCAGCTACGGTGCCTTTGGCGTAATTTGTGCCGATGTAGTTTTGGTTGAGCCAATTGAGCTCGCCGGAGGATGCCATTTCGTTTTCTTCCTTCATGCCGGCCAGGTGCTCGTTGATGTGGATGCCGTTAGGTTTGACTGATTTGATTACATCGTTGAGGCGCTTCATGTTCTTGACGCGAGAGGCGTTGTAGGCTTCAGTACCGCTGCCGTAGCTGTTGCTGTCGCCGAGGCCCTTCACGAGGTCGAAGCGGAAACCGTCGACGTTGTATTCTGTCATCCAATATTTCAGCACGTCTTCCCATTGCTGCTGCACCAGCGGGTGCTCTTGCTTCCAGTCGTTGAGCACGCTATAGTCGTGAGGAGCAGTTGCATTGTAGAAGGGGTTAGCAGCGACGTCGTACATTTGATACCAGGCATGCAGACCGTCGCTCTGGTTGAAGACGATGTCAAGAATCACAGCCATGCCGTTTTTGTGGCATTCGTCGATAAATTTCTTGTATTCAAGGGGTGTGCCGTAGGCTTTATCGGGAGCGAAGTAGCCGTTGGTATTGTAGCCCCATGAGTTATTGCCGTTAAATTCCATGATGGGCATGAGCTCGATTGCGTTTACGCCCATGTGCTTCAGATAGGGGATTTTCTCCATCGCGAGTTTGAGAGTGCCGTCGCCGTTGGCCTGGCCCTCGGTGCCGGTGAAGTCGCGAAGCAGGAGCTCATAGATGGTGAGGTTGTAGTGGTCGGGGATGGTGAAGGGGGCGAAATCATACTTGTGGAGGTCGCCGCAGAGCACAGAGATAATAGCGCCGGAGGCGTTGGCGTTGGTGTAGGGATACTTGGGCAGACCTTCAGCTACGCCATCGGCAAGCCATTTGTCGCTATAGGGGTCAAGGATGAGCTCGGCGTAAGGGTCGGCCACGCGGTGCACACCGTCAACGAGGTAGAAATACGAGTGATACTCGTTTTTGCTAATGCCGGGCACGGTGATCCAGAAGAAACGGTTGCCGTTGTAGTCATGATATTTCATCGTGTTCTTGTCAAGCACGTCATAGTTGTCCCAGTCAGGCACAAGCACTACGGAATTTTTCTTAGGAGCTGCAAAGCAGAAGGTCACTGAGCCGTCGGCATTGTATGTTGCACCCATGTGTTTGGAGGGGTCGCCATTGGGGAAGTTGCCTTGCTTTGAAGCGGTGGGATAGGCCACGGTGAGCTGGTCGGTCACTGTTTCGCCACCGGCAGTGGCTGATGCAACTACGGTGTAGGAGCCGTTAGTGGAGAAGTTATACGATGCTGTGAGCGACGTTGCCGAGTTGGCCGTCTTGATAGTTGTGCCGTTGACCTTGAGGGTGAGGTTGGCCGTACGGGTTGAATTCACGCTGAAGTTAATAGTGGTAGGAGCGGAAATCACAGTGTTGGCCAAATCGGTGGTCAGCGCTACGCGGAAGCCAGACTCGTGCACGTCAACAAAAATATCTTCGCCATTCTTGGTCTTGCCTTCTTTCGAGCCGTCGGAATTGCGGAACACTAGAGCAATCTTCTCAACATGCTCATCGGGGTCGGTAATGCCGAAATAAGTGCGGATATCACCGATTTTGAGGTTCCAGAGGTCAGTGCCGGCATTAGTGAGCTTATATTTTTCGGCATTATCACACCATTTGGAGGGAGCGTAAGCCCAGCTTCCGTTGGATTTATTGGTGATCACACCCACGTGGGCATACACGGCAGTTGAGGCCGAAAGACCCTTCATGCCACCGTTTCCAAGGGGTGATGCCGCATTATAGGTAAGCACAACATTAGCGCTCTCCTCCTGCAGAATTGCGGGAGAAGTGGTCACAATCTGTGCTGAGGCGCTGAGGGCTGAAAGCCCGATCAGGCCAAGGAGAAACAGATAAATACGTTTCATCGATTTAAGGAATAAATGTGTATAATTAATTGATTTATTGTAAAGTAAGAAACGGGTTAAGGTAAGAGTCTGAGCGCCCGTACGCTATATTTATGCAAATTTACGCATTTTTGTCCGAATTTCGGCAAAAATATTGGCAAAAAATTCCTAAAAAACCCACCCGCTGTGCTGAATCCGCTCAATTTTTCACGGTAAATCCCATATGCAACCCCAGGCAACCTTGCTCCCAATCTGTCTGCAACCGTAATCTCCGCATCAACGGCAAAACACAAATTGCAAATCTCTATTATCTCCAACTGTGAGCACTCTCCATTATCTCTAACTATATGCATACCCTCCCCTACTCCAACTTTATACATAAAGGAGATAATCACCGTGTTTCAGGCAACTATCTCCTAAGATATAAAGTATGAATGCTATGATCAATTGCAACTGCACGAACCGCAGCAAGACCCATCCTTGCCACAATCCACATCGCCGTTGTCGCATCCGCATCCACAACTTCCTGCAGCCGTGGCCACATGAATTTCTTCTTCCGTTGCATCACGCACATCGAGCACTTTGCCTACAAAGCGTACGCTCTTGCCTGCAAGCGGATGGTTGAAGTCAAGCGTTACTGTCTCATCGCCGATTTCAGTGACGAGACCACTGATGCGGAAACCCTCAGCAGTCACCATAGGCACATACTTGCCAACTGCCACAATGTCTGAATCAAACTTACCGTCCACTTCAAACATTTTCTTCTCAAGGCTCACAACTTGCTCAGGGATGTGGGGACCGAAAGCCTCGTCGGCTGACGCCACTACATTATATTCATCGCCTTTCTTAAGTCCGTCGAGAGCTTTCTCCAGCGGAGCGATCACACCGGGAGTTACGCCGAAGATGATTTGCTCGGGGTCTGCGGGATCAGACTGATGTACAAGGGTATCCTTGCCATCCTCAGCGATCGCGTAGAGGTCATAGATAAGCGAAACATGTTTACCGGGAATAATTTTTTCTTCCATAATTCTTATAATTTTGATATAACTTGTCTTGATTATACATTCGTGAGACCATTCATTCTCAATCTCACTATTACATTCTAACAAAAACCGTGCCAAAAAAGTTCATCCGCTGATACAGTAATGCCACATACGACCCACAAGCAAGCTTACTGGGAAATCTTGCGCAAGATGACAGGGAGGTGGCGGTCGGCTCGGCCGCCACGTGGAGA
>CAZNRK010000005.1:10734-59448 GCA_964575435.1 uncultured Bacteroides sp. | reverse complement strand
TGGGTTATTTGCGAGGGCAAAGTTACGGAAATTTCCCCACACCCCCAAATGCCCGCGGGCAAATGGTTTGAAACGCACCCCGCTAAGGCAAAAGTGAGAGCCGCAGAGGGCTCTCACTTTTGATGCTATGTCTGGGGGAGGAGGGGGATTAATGGAGGATGGTAAGGGGGAGTTCGGGGGTTGTGGTGGGGGTAGCGGCAGAGCCGGTTGAGCTGGTGGCCGAGGCGGTGTAGAAGCCTTCGGGGAGGGGCTCTCCGGCGGTGTCGGTGAGGTTCCAGCGGTAGGGGAAGGTCACCTCTTGAGAGAATACTGTGCGGCGCGCTGTGTCGCGGATGATAAGGCGATGAGTGCCGGTGAGGGGGGCGTCGGCCTGGAGCTGGAATGTGAGGTTCTCACGGGCCGGGAGTGCATCTTCATCCACAGAGAGGGCGGCGAGGGCAGCTGTGCCAACGTTGATGGTGGTGGCGGCATCGGCGCGTTTCAGAGCGTTGTCGGCGACAGAGATGCTGAGGTCGTGGTGGCCGGGAGTGAGGTCGCGGAGGCTGACGGTGGCTGTGTAGAGGCCGGCGTCGGTGGAGGCGATGTTGATCAGGGCGCGATCCACGGGTGTGGTGCCGTCGAGCATCACTCGCAGGCCGTAGCCGATGTTTGAGTCGGCGCTGTTAAGACCGGCAGGGGCGTCGATGTTGATGATCATTTTGGTGTTGGAGCTGACCATAGACGTGGCCTGATAGCCGGGGGTGTCGAATGTTATGTCTGTGATTGCGGGACCGGGGAGGTCTGCCTGGCCGGGGGTTGAGGGGGTGGTGATGCCCAGGGTGAGACCATTATAGATGCCTGAGGCTGTGGCCTGATCATCGGCCTGGGCCACGATCTGGAGGCGGCTGGCTTCTCCGGTGAGCTGGGGCTGGGGTGAGATGATTGTGGCTTTGAATTTGCCGTTTTGCACGGTGGCGCCCACCTGAGCCAGGAGATTGCTGCTGTCTTCAAAGGTGTAGGGCACTTTTTGTCCGTCGGCGATGGGGGTGGCTCCATGGTAGGGGGCCTCGTAGAGGTAGAGGGTGGCTGTGCCGTTGAAGTTGGTGTTGGTGTTGCCGTTGGGGAGGGTTACAGAGCCTTGGATTTCAACGGGGACGAGGGGGAGTACCTGTTGGGGTGTGGGGGCTGCGCCGTTGATTTTGTCGATTTTGATGCCGAAGTCGGTGGTGGGGACAGGAAGAGCCGGGTCGCCGCAGTAGTTGTAGCAGAGGGCGTTGGTGAAGATTGATGCTGTGCCGGAGACGTTGCGGTAGTTGGCGAGCATCGATTCTTTTGCCTGGCAGATTACGTCGCCGAATGTCTGTCCGGCTTTAGCTTTTGTCCATGCGTCGAGGACCGAGAGGTTGTAATATTGATTGTAAGGGAGGTAGACCGAGCACATAGCGCCGATCAGACCAATGGCGCCGCCGTCTTCTTTATAGAGCATGGTTTCGGCCATGGAGTTGGCCAGAAGGTGGAAGCAGTAGGGGTCGCACGTCGAGAGCATTACGAACGGCGGATGCTCGTAGGATGTGGCGCTGGCGTGGTTTTTGTTCCAGCAGAAACCGCTCTGTGAGCCGTGGCCGCTATATCCGAAGAGCGAGACTCCGGAGGTGAGGTTGTGCTTGATCACTTCTTCAGCGCGGTCGGCATATCCGTCACCGATGTATGATGCGCGGTGGGCTTTGTTGATAGTGAGCTCGGGGCGGTTGGCAATCAGGAGGCTGCATGCCTGCTCGCTTTGCTTGAAGTGCTCACACTCATCGCCGCCGTCGCTGACCATGAGAGCTCGGGTGGCCACGGATACGGGGAGGGGAGTCTGGAGGAATTTGCGGATTTTGTTGTTGACTTTTTGCGCATCGGTGTAGACTGATGCGGGGATGCGCCCTACACCGATTTTGAGGGGCTCGTAGACGATGTTGGAGAGGGAGAAGTCATCGGAGAGCATACCGAAGTATGTATCAGCCACATAGGCGGTGGCGTAGGTGAGGTCGGTGACGCTTTCTGTCTGGTATGTGAGGAGGGCTTCGAAGCTCAGGGGGGAGAGGAGCTTACGATTGTCCCATTGGCCGGCGCCATAGAGCAGGAGGTTGCGGAATTTGGCGGGGTTGCGGTCGTAGAGCATTTTTGCAAAGCGGCGATAGCCCATCGCGGCGGGGGCGCCGGATGAGAATTCGTTGAAGATTTGCTGCTGAGTGAATACGGCTACATCCTGGCCGAGGTATTCGCGGTGGTATTGCGCGAGCTCTTGAGCCAAGGGGAGGAAGGCGTCGGTGGTGATGATGAGGAAGTCGGGTGTGGGGGTGGCGTGAAGGTTCTGGTTGGCCACTTTTCCGGCGATCTGGGGGGTGATGAGCTCGGCCGAGGGGTTAAAGGCCACGAATCGGGAGGCGGGGGCGTCGAGGGTAAAATTTGATTGCAGCGCGAACGATGCAGAGCCGTCGGTGCCGGCGCTCACAGCGTGGGGGCGGATGTTGGTGAGGTCAGTTACGTCCCATACGCGCATGTCGGTGTCTGCGCCCTGGATTTTGACGTTGTCGCCTTTTGCCCCGGCGAGGTAGTGGAGAGTGAGCTGCCCGGAGGCGGGGATTGTGTTGTGGCGGGGGTACATCATGGCGTTGTAGTCCAGAGCGGCCATGCCTTGTATGGCGCTTGTGGGCGAGGGGGTGACTTTGTAGTCGAATGTGTAGTCGGCAAGCTCTTTGTCGGAGAGCGAGGGGGTGAAGGCTGCGGTGTAAGAGCCCTGGTCGCAGACGGTGCGGTTAGAGAACGCGAAGATTTGGTTTGAGATGCTGTTGTTGGTTGCGCTCCAGCCTGAGGGAGGGGTGAGTTTAACGGTGAAGATTGAGTTGACCGTGGCTATGAATGATTGCGCGAGGGAGGCGTAGGTGTAGGTGGTGCGTCCGGATGATGTGAGCACGGGGGCGCCGACACGCGCAAAATCTTTGATTTGGATTGAGGTGGAGAGTGTGGAGCGCGTCATGGGCTGGTCCCAAAGGAAAGCGCCTACCGAGCGGGGGTTGTATTGCTCGTTTTCTTTATATGAAAGGCCGGTGTGGGTGGTAAAGACGGTCGAGGAGGCCGTAAAGGGGGCTTCCTGCACTTCCGGAGCCTGGGCGCTGTCGGTGATGAAGTAGGTGCTATAGTTGGTGTAGGTGCTTATCCGGCGGGAGAAGGAGTAGACGTTATTGACAAAGGTGATGTCGTAATGCACGGGGCCTTCGCCGTAGAAAAGGAGCTTGCCCTCGGGGGTGTGCTCGCAGTAGGTGGGCACCAGGTCGTCGGGCATATCGTCGGTGAAGGCGTTGTTGAGAAATTCTGTGGTGGGAGTGCCATAGACGACTGCCTTCTCGGGGTTGATGCCCAGAGCGCGCAGCTGGTCGTAGGAGATCTGCTGGATGCCGGTCTCGCTGACGTTTACTCTCACCCAATTTCCGGAAGAGAGGAGGGATTGCTGCTTGAAAGTAACAGCAGCGGCAGGCTGGGAAACTGCGATGGCAATGAGACCCATGCAAAGGGCTGCGCTGCGGCTCAAGAAACGAAATATTGATGACAGGTTCATTTTACTTTTATTTTTATGCATTGGCGGCCGTTGATGTCGGCTGTGATATATTGGTTTTTATTATTTTCGAGGTTGATGGGGAGCGACGGGGACGGCAAGATGATGATGTCGCCTGTTTTGAGGGTGGTGAGGGCCGAAAGGGCGCTGACCAGGGCCGGGATCCGAAGCTCTGAGGGGGAGATGGTGAGATCTGTGGTGAGGTCGGATTGGCCGAGAGTTAGGGTTATCTCGGAGCCGATCTCGGAGAGGGGGATGTAGTCGCCGTGGATGATAGAATTGTCGGCGATGTAGGTAAGGTTGCCGGCTGAAGGGGAGACCATGAGCAGGACGGCGGTGATGGCGTCGACGTATCGCATGGCGAATTTGGGGTCGATGCATTTGCCGAGCCTTCCGATGCGCACAGCCGGATGTATGCTTCCGAGCCATGGGGCAAACTCCTCCGGGACGAACAGCGGAGCGGAGCATCTGCCGATTGCAGAATCGGCGAAGAGATGCATCCCGGAGAGGTTTGATATGTCGGCAAGCAAGGCTTTCATTTTAATGATTTTCTGAGGTCTCTGAAATCTCTGATTTTATTTTTATATTGATTGCATGCGGTTGTAGATGACTGCGAGATTGGAATATATCGAGGTGTTCTGGATCACGATGCCGGGACGCACACGGATGCGCACGGGGGTGAAATTCCAGATGGCTGTGATGCCGGTGGCCACACAGAGGTCGGCCGTTGTCTGTGCCACTTCGTTGGGCACTGTGATGATGCCAACGGCCACACCCAGAGCCTTGATTGTCTGGCCCAGGCGCTCCAGGGGGAGCACCTCGATCTCGCCGATGCGCGTGCCCACGATTTCGGGGTTGATGTCAAAGCCGGCCACGATGTTGAGCCCATAGCGCTGCAGACCGCTGTCGCGCATCAGGGCTCCGCCCAGCGAGCCGGCACCGAGAATCACGGCGTTGTGGCGCAAGTCAAAACCCAGAAACTCGCGGAGCACCCGCTCCAGCCGTTCCACCTCATAGCCGATGCGCGTCTTGCCCTTTATGTTGAGAAATGACAGGTCTTTGGCTATCTGTGAGGCATCGACGTTGAGCTCGTCGGCAATGCGGGTTGAGGACACATACTCCACGTTGCGCTTGCGCAGCGAAGTCACTAAAGCCAGATACCAGGGCAGCCGCCTGAGCGTGGGCTCGGGAAGCTGGCGCGAGGCTAATGATATTGAGTCGAAGTCAGTCATTTCTTTGCAAGAGGTGAGGGCTATCGGGCTGTGACGGCGATGCGGCGCGAGCCGGTGTCGTAGTTTTGGCCGCTTTGGTCGGTGATTTCTGCGCGGTAGAGGTAGATGCCTCGGGGCACACGGCGGCCTGAGCTGTCGCGCAGGTCCCAGGTGACGGGTGCGGAGGTGAACATCTCGGCCACACCTGTTGCCGAGCCGGTCCACACGGGCTTGCCCACGAGGTTGTAGACCGAAATCTTCACTGTAAGCATCTGGTCGGGACGGTTGTGAGAGATGTAGAAGTTGGCCTCAGTGGAGGCGGGGTTGGTGTCGGTGTAGATGTCGAAGATTTTGGGTGCGAGACCTTGCTGCACAAAGAAATCAATCTCGCGAGAGGTGGAATTTCCGGCCGTATCCCACACGCGCAGGCGCAGGGTGTGGGCTCCGTCGGTGAGCCCTTCCAGGGGGAAGTTGATGGTGCCGGAGCCGGGGGTGTCGGCCGAGGGGGTGAAGTAGAGCGAGACGTTTGTGTAGTTTTCGATGCGGTCGAGGGTGGCTGTCATCTGGTGGCCCACGCCGGCGGTGGAGATGTTCAGACCCACGTTGTCGCTGACGCGGGCGATGAGCATGGGGCTGTCGTTTACGGTGTCGCCGGGGCGGAAGGTGTCATGGTTGAGCACCATGTATTCGATTTCGGGGGCGATGGTGTCGGCCGGAGCGGCGGCGTCGATGCCGTAGACGTAGAAGTCGCGGTTCACGCCGATTGCCTCGCGGGAGTCGGAGGTGGAGTAGGCGTACATGTTGAGCGAGGCCGGGCGGAAGTTATCGGCGATCTCGGTAGGCACGGTGGCCTGGATCGAGAATCGGCCGTCTTTGACCGAAGCGATGCCTACGAAGATCTTCGAGCCCTGCTCGTCGTAGGTGACGCGGGTTTCGGGGTCGGCGTCGAGGGTGGAGTGCGACTCTTCGGCGTCGTAGAGTGTGACCTCGATGTTGCCGTTAAAGTCTGAGATCACCTCGCCTTGGGGATTGCGCACCGAGCCGGAGAATATGGGGCGGCCCAGGGCGGGAATGGTGAGATCCGAGTCAGCGCCGAGGGGGTTGCCGTCGATTGAGTCGAGGGTCACGATATTTCCGGGCATGATCATCGGCATGGCCGGGTCGCCCATGAAGACGTAGCGCAGACGGTTGGTGCTGCTCACCTTGGTGCCGACACTGGAGAGGAGGTTGTTTTTGGCCGTGCGGTAGATCTCGCCCAGGCGCGGGAGGGTGCCGTCGGGATTGCGGCGCTGCATGGCCCGGCCCATGGCGCGGGTGAGGTAACCGTTGTCAGAGATGTAGACGGGGCGGGTGGCGCTGATCAGGGCTATCACACCGCCGTAGCGCTCGAAGAAGAGAATCTCGCCGCCGGAGGTGGTGTTGCTGTCCCAGCGCAGGAAATCGCAGGTGGCGGCAAAAAGCACGGGCACCTTGGAGAGGAACATATTGTTCAGGTCATTATAGGTGACGATGCCGCCGTGAGAGATCGTGTGGTTGTTGGCGTGGCCGATGTAGGTCCACCAGATCACACCCTCGTCGAGCATGCGGTAGAGGTCTTCGCGAGCTCCTTTGTAGATGCCGCTCTCCTGCTCGTAGCAGTCGGCATATACGCGCCAGCTCAGAGATTGAAGATTGTCGGCGGCGTGCATGTCGGCGATCATGGCGTTGGTCTGCTTGGCGTGGATGCCCTCGTCGCCGGTGTCGCACTGGAAGAGGAAATGGTTTTTCCAGGAGGTTTTCTTCGAGCGGTTGAGGTATTGCTCCATCTTGTCGACGCAGGATTTTGCCTGCGAGGCCGAGGTGGCAGGGATGCGCCCCACGGCCACAGAGAGGTCGTCAGAGCCCAGACGGGTGCCGGAGCCGTCGGCGAGCATCGAGATGAAGTCGTCGGTGCCGTAGGCGTCATTGTCCGAGAACTGGAATTTCTCCGACCCGCCCATCCACACGGGTATGGTGAGGCCGGCCAGGCCCCGGGTGCCGGAGAGGAGGTGGCGGTTGTCGGTGGTGGCGCGCCCCATCAGGAGCACATATTTCAGGGAGGCGAGCGAGTCGGCCGAATTGCCGCGGTCGTAAAGCATCTTCAGATACTTGCGCAGGCCGGAGACATCGGGCATGCCGGATGAGAATTCGTTATAGATGTCCTCGACGTTGACCACCCGCACGCTCAGGGGATTCTCCTCCTGTCGGTGCATCTGCGCGATGCGCTCGGCGGATTGCATCACCGCAGGGATGGAGATGATGACCATGTCGACGGGGGCATGGGCGTGGAGGTCTTGATTCTGCATCACCTTCACGAATTTGGGCGAGGGGAGCTTGGCCGAAGAGGAAAAGGCCACGTAGGAGCGCTGGCCGTGGTAATCGTTGGTCCAGGCTGTGAGGCCCGACTGCGAGAGGGTGCGCATCTGCGAGATTTCAGACGAGGAGGTCACGTCCCAGACCGTAACGTCTTGACCTTCAAGGCAAAGCGAGGGAGAGGAGGAGGAGAATGAGAGCACGCCATCGGCCGGGAGGCGCAAGTGGCGGTAATAGCTCAGGGCTGCATAGTCAAGCCATGCGCCTTGGAGCGAACCGGCGTTGCGCATCGAGATCGAGACCTCGGCCTTGGAGCCCTGGTAGGGAAATTCGTGGCGCGAGGTATAGACCCCTGCAGCCACGTAAGAGGAATTGGCTGTGGCGGAGATCTGGTCGGAGGAGTTGGCGGGCAGGGCCTGGCCGTTGATGCTTACAGAGAGGCTTGTGGCCACAGAGGATTTCACCGCTGTGGTGATTTCGACATAGGCAGTGGTGTCTGAGACAGCATCGGGGGTGGAGAAAGAGATTTTGCGCGTGGGCTGCGACAGAAAGCTCTCACCCACAAGCGTATAGCCGGCCTCGCCGGGCTGGCTGAGCTCTTGCTCGTACTGGAAATGCTCGAGAAATACACGCTCGGCCCCGGGAGCAAGCTCGGCGACGCCGAAGGTCGGGATGCCAGGCACCCGGTCCTCCTCCAGAGCCACATCGCTCAGGAAGTAGTAGCCCTCGGTGGTGTAGATGTTCGATACGCGGTGCATGTATCCGATGTAGGTCTGCACCCACTCTTCGGGACCGTTGGCATAAAACACAATGCCGCGGCCATCAGAGATTTGCTGCACCGCAGGGAGGTCGTCTACGTAGTTTGTGGCGTTGAGCTCATCAGGGATGCGGGTGCCGCCATAACCGAAGACGTGCACCTTCTCGGGCTGGGAAAAACCCCAGGAACGCAGCTGCTCGGGGGTGATGCGGTAGAGACCGCTCTCCTCGACGCTGATTTTCACCCACCGGCCCGAGGCCAGACGGCTCGAGGAGGCGTAGTGGGTAAGGGGCAACGCCATAGCTCCCGACCACGAGGCCAAGAGCATGAAAATCAGAGGGAAAATATGCAGAGAGATATACTTTTTCATTCGCGCGCTAAGCGTGTTTATTCAATTCGGAGCTTTAGCCCCGGAGGGCAAAGCGAGGTTTATCTATTTATTAACGAGCAATTACGGTGATTATTGCGTGGAGCATGGCGGGAAGGACGAAATTTCCGGCCCGGAAGGTCCTGAAGCCGATTTTTACCTGTTTTTTCCGTCTCTACGGCTCCCGGAGCCATTGCTGCCAGCGGGCCGTGTCGGCAAAAAAGACGTTGCGGTCTACCGGGCCGTGCACTCCCCTCACCCTGCCGGTGTGGCTGTACTGCCACACGGCCCAGGCCCTGTCGGGAGGCGTGCGTTTCTTGGAGCAGAGCCAAAGAGGCACGTCGGCAAAATGCCCGTCGATAAAGTGGGCGTAGCCGTTCTTGTTGGTGTAGATCACCACCCTCTTTCCGGCCGCCCGAAGCACGTCTATCATGCCCCGCAGCTGGCGGATCACGTCCGAGCGGTCGTAATCCTCATCGTTCTGCCAATGCTCCACATCGATGGCCCATGGCAGGTCGGTGGGCACATCGCCCACAGCGGCCAGGAAATGGCGAGCCTGGTCAGAGCCGCTGCTGTTGAAGCGGAAGAAATGGTAGGGTCCGGCCTTCAGCCCGGCCCGGCGGGCGCGCAGGATGTTGTCGCGGAAGAAACGGTCAGTAAAATCCTTGCCCTCAGAGGCTTTGATATAGACAAACGAGATGGAATCCTCCGCCACCTTGTCAAAATCGATGACACCGTTATGCGCCGAGACATCGATTCCGGCCACAGGGTAAAGGTCGCGATCGGGCACAAAGTCATCAGCCTGATTGCGATGCAAAACCAGCACCGCAGCGCAAGCCGCAACCCCCAAAATAATCAAAAAAAGAGCAACCTTAAGCCATTTCATGCCACAAAGTTACAAAAAAGTCCTTAAATATACAACACCTACTCTCAACTGACAAGTGTAAATTTAGCGATTTTAGAGGAGAAAGCCGAAAATGGCAGTTGAAAGCGAGAACTCCAAATTTTTTTTGTAATTTTGCAGATGTGTAGCCAATACACTTTCATTGTGTCACATTACGGATATCAAATTACAAAAAAAATTCTTCAAATATTTATGAAAAAAGCGACAAAACTCAGTCTGCCATGGTTTTATGAACTTCTGGAAAGGGGCGAATGTGAAATTATGGATTTTAAGCAGCAGCTTGAAGATAAAGAAGTTTTCGGAAAGAGTCTAAGAAGCTATTCCGGCTCATATGAGGAACTGGCACGAGATGTAGTAGCCTTTGCAAATAAAAAGGGAGGCTTTTTGTTTATTGGGATAGAGGATAAATCCAAATCAATCAATGAGCTATTTGCATACGATTCAGAGGCCATCTTCGATTTGATTAAAAAAATACAAGACAGAACCAATCCTTCAATTACCTTGATTCCTCATGATCTTGTAGTCAACGGACATAAATTACTTGTACTTGAAATACCTTTTACTCCTTTCTTATGCTCTACGACAAAGGGCGAATATATCATACGTTCCAACAATGGAAACCGAGCTATTCAACCAAACGAAATGGCGACAATCCTCAGCGAGAAAGGAGCCATTATTTATGACCAGAAAACCTGGAAACTAAAGAACTGGCAAGATCCGGAGCGTGTTGAACGACTCAGGGATCTTATCCGGATGGCACGTCCTGACAGTCCATTGTTAAAGGACAATACAGATGATTTCAATGATGTCATGTCTTTGGTTAAGGAAGAGGACGATCAGATCCTCCCTACAACAACAGGAATATTATTTACCGGTACAGACAAGGCGTTAAGAGAATTGCCTTATGCAACTATAAAATATATTCGCTATTTTAATAACGGGACATATAGACCTTATGAATGGTCAGGAAACCTTATCGAAGTTGTGGATGCTTGCTTTGCCCAGTTAAAAGCTGAGATTCAGCAGGAGGAGATGAATTTCGGGCTTTTCCAAGAGCCAATTGAAGATTACTCGGAGACAGTGTTACGGGAACTTTTGATAAATGCTATCGGACACAGGGACTATAGTCGGCCTCAAATCATAGAAATAAGAAAATATTCCGATTATATAGAGTTTGAAAGTCCCGGCGGCTTTCCCGAAGGCATTACTATAGACAATTTTCTATGGAAAACTAATCCGCGAAACCCTGAGATAATGGAGATCTTCAGAGCTATTAAATATGCAGAAAAGGCTGGTAGCGGATGGGACAAAGTGTTTACCGATTTATTGACAAAAGGAAAGCGGCTTCCTGTTGCAGAGGAAACAGATACATCAGTGATCTTTAAGATCGAAGCCAGTAAGGGTTCAGGAAAACTTATAGAACTCTCACGAAAATACCAGGAGATAACAAGAAGGCGACCTACATTGGAGCAGTTACTGATTTTAAATGAACTGGTAAATAAAAGGAGCTGCTCCATTAATCAACTACGTTCCACGAAGTTTATCAATAAAGGTCAGCTAAACAATGCTCTACAAGATTTGATTGATACAGAGATAGTGGAAGCTACGGGCAGAAGTTCCGGGACCAAATATATTATCCACAAGAAACATTATATTTCAGTGGATGACAGAATACAATACACTCGGCTTAAGAAACAAGATAAAGCTCGGCAAAAAGAATCGATACTTCGGTATATTGAGGATTTCGGTTCTATTAACAATTCTGAAGCGAGATCATTATTAAGTCTTACTTCAAAGGATGTTTCCTATGTGTCTCGGCTCTTTAAATCGATGGTGAGTGAAGGCCTTTTGGAGCTTATACCATCGTTATCTACCGCCGACAGGCGATATAAGAAACCGGATTAGCAGGAAGTGTCCTTTGCAATTCCTTTGCAATTTTCATAATCGTATATGCTCTGACCGGCATCTTCAATGTTG
The DNA here is from genome assembly GCA_964575435.1 of uncultured Bacteroides sp. Lineage (GTDB taxonomy): Bacteria > Bacteroidota > Bacteroidia > Bacteroidales > Muribaculaceae > CAG-873. The sequence goes on along the minus strand of CAZNRK010000005.1, from coordinate 48,324 downwards.
CTGAAATCATCTTCAATAGCCGAAATCTTGAGATTAAGGCCTTTGCAATTTCCTTTGCAATCCCTTTGCAATCCCTTTGCAGTTTTAAGCCAAAAGGCCTTTTAGGCAATTAATTTTGTCGGATGAGGGCGCTAACTGCGCGGGAGATGCAGAAGCCCAGGGAGAGGAGGATTACGATGATGGCGGAGCAGGGCACGTCGACGACGGTGCCGACAAAGAGGCCGGCTGTGCCGCAGACGAGCGCCACGCCCACCGAGGCGAGCATCATGGGCAGGTAACGCCTACACCAGATCTCGGCCGTCATCATCGGCAGCGAGAGCATCGACATCAGCAGCATCACGCCCACGAGACGAATCGTGAGCACAATGCACACGGCCACCATCACTGTCATCGTATAGGTGATGAACCTCACGGGCAGGTGCATCACTCGCGCGAAATCGCGGTCGAAAGCGCAGGCCACGATCCGGTGGTAAAACACTGCGAAGAAGGCTATCAGGAGGGCGGTGAAGATGGCAAAGGCGAGGATGTCGGCGCGCGTGATGGTGAGGATGTTGCCGAAGAGGAAGGTATTGAGCTCGGGCACATATCCGGGGGTCAGAAACACGAAGACCACGCCGGCGGCCATGCCCAGGGCCCAGACCACGGCAATGGCCGAGTCCTCCCTCACCCGAAACTTCGCCGAGAGCCATTCCACCCCCACCGAGGCCCCGACAGCAAACACTCCGGCCATCACTATGGGGTTGATACCCAGAAAATAACCCAGTCCCAGGCCGCCGAAGCAGGCATGGGTGACGCCGCCGGAGATGGCCACCATGCGGCGCGTAATTATGTAAGTACCGATCATCGCGGCGGCCACGCTGATGATGACCACCCCGAGCAGGGCATTGCGGAAAAATTCGTATTCAAAGAAGTTCATAGTGGAGGGAAGGAAGGGGTCAGGAGCGGAGTTCGGAGATTATGAGCATCATTTCCTGGCGCACAGCCCCGGGGAGGGCTATTTGGCGCAACTCAAGGGAATGGTTCCATCCGGCAATGTCGGAGGGCAAGAGGGTGAGGAGCACGTCGCGAAAAAGTTCTGTTTCGGCTTCCGTATAGCTCTCGGGGGGGCGAAGGGCGAAGGCATCGAGCTCCTCGTCGTCATAATAGATGATTTCCGAGGATTGGGGTAGCCCCTTCTCGCAAGTAAGGTGCAGCCCGCAGCACTGCTCGCCCTCCCCTGCCCCGGCCTCGGGCTCGGAGGGCCCGGGCTCGGAGTCAGGGGTGTAGGTGAGGCGATGGTGCACGTAGAGAATCGCACCGGTGCCCACGATCAGAGCCAGAAGTATGAGGATGATGGTCATTCTTGCTCGGGGTCAAGGGGTTCGGAGGGGTCTTTAAGAGTGAAACCGGCGGCGGTGAGGTCTGCCCAGAATCCGGGATAGGATTTCTCGACCACTTCGGGGTCCTCGACCACGATGCCGGGGATGTAAATGGCAGCCGGGGCAAGCGCCATGGCCATGCGGTGGTCATCGTAGCTGCACAGAGGCTCCAGGGAGAAAACAGGGGCGCGGTCGCCGTCCCAGACCAGAGAGTCGGAGCCGTCGGCATAGAGCCTGAACGAGAGCTTGGACATCTCGGTGATGAGGGCCAGGATGCGGTCGGTCTCCTTTATGCGCAGGTTGGCCACACCCTCCAGGCGGAAGGGCACACCCAGCAGGCAAGCCGTCACCACCACCGCAGGCACCAGGTCAGGGGTGCTGCTCATGTCCAGGTCAAGGCGCGAGAACACCTCGGGCGAGGCCGAGAGCTGCGCCGAAGGGCCGATGTATTGATCATCGTCGTCGCGGTCGGTAAAGGTAGTGATAACCCCCAGTTTCTCGAAAATCTCCGCTCCGGCCCGGTCTGGCTGGCGCGAGTCGGCATAGAGGGGAGAAAGGGTGACAAATCCGGCCGAGAGAGCTGCGATTTCATACCAGTAAGAGGCCGCGCTCCAGTCGCCTTCGCTATCGGAGTTTGTCGGGGGTGTGTAGCGGCCCGGAGCCACTGTCACGGTCATGCCCTCGCGGTCGGCATTTATGCCGCGGCGGCGCATCATGGAAAGCGTCAGGTCGATGTACGGCACCGAGACGGCGCGCCCCTTCAGATGCACCTTCAGCCCGCTCTCAAAGCTCGGCGCCACCATCAGCAGCCCCGAGATGAATTGCGAGCTCACCGATGCATCCACCTCAATCTCGCCCCCGCGCAGCCGGGCGCCGCGGATGCGAAGAGGGGGAAAGCCGTCCTCGCCCTCGCAGGCAATGTCAGCTCCCAGCGAGCGCAGCGCCTCCACCAGCGGTCCGATGGGCCGGCACAGCATCCTCGCAGAGCCGGTGAGGGTGACCTCAGAGCCCGGAAGGGCGGCGTAATAGGCTGTGAGAAAACGCATTGCAGTGCCGGCCGGCCCAATATCAACCGTGCCGGAGGCCGGGGCGGTAAGAGCCGAAAGCATAGCCTCGACATCGCGCGAGGGGACGCCCTCCGGCACCGGAAGGGTCTGGCCGGCCATGGCGGCCATGATCAAAGCGCGGTTGGCGATGCTTTTGCTCTCAGGAAGGCTCGCACGCGCGTCGATCATCTCCTGCGGAGGGAAGATGCGAATGGCCCCCATCAGGCTGTGATGTCAACGTTGAGCACAGCGTCAACGATGAAGAGCTGACAGATGTCTGACTTTGAGATCTCCATGTCGTCGAATTCCGGATTGTAGCTGTGGAGGATCACCTTAGAGGGGTCGGTGTGGCGGCGGAGCACCTTGAGCATGCGGTAATCATTCATCACCACCAGATACATCTGGCCCCAGAAAATCGGAGCATCCGGCTCGATGGGACGGATAGAAATGTAGCTGCGGTTAGCCACACGCGGCATCATCGACTCGCCCGAAACCTGCACGATAGGATATTTCGGATTGATCGACGGCAACGACAGGCGCCCGATCACACGCTCATTCTCAAAGCTATGGTCGATAGCGCCAAAGCCTGCGGTAACGTCAATATTATAGACCGGAGCACCATTGGGGCCCAGCACGATAGCATTCGGGCTGGAGACCACTTCCGGGTCCTTGCCATTGGCAAAAGGCACACCCTCGCCATGCTCAAGCCATTTCTTGGAGATACCCAGATTCACCACTATGCGGTTGATGAAAGCATCAGTGATAGGAATGCGCCCTGAAAGGAATTTCGACATATTGGAGGGGTCAACGTTGATCATAGCGCCAAACTGTGCCTGAGTCTTGCGAAGCAGTTTGATAAGATAACGCACACGGTCGATTTTCGTGGCGGAAGGCTCCGGCATGCGAAGCACGTCAAGAGGAAGATTATCCATTTTGGTATATATTTAGTTGATAATTAGTTGATTTTTATAGCTAAAACAGGAAACAAAAAAACACAATAGGAAACAAAATTACACACAAACATTTCCAAAGCGCAAAGTTAACCATAATTTTTTATAAAAACAAAAATTTCCCTATATATTTTACCAAGAAACCACAAAAATCAGTCATCCCTTCCAAAACTGCACAGACACTGGTTGCAGGGTTTAAAAATAATCCTTACCTTTGCCGGTGATATCCCAAAACCATCCCTTATGGCATTTATCCCCATCCTGAAATCTAAGCTCAAAAGCTATTTTGACCTCGCTCCATATCTTGAAGATCAGCAACTTGCCCGCCAGACTATCCTCGACGGCGTGTCGTTCCGCGGTCCAAACATCGTAATCCTCATCCTGGCCATCCTCGTGGCCTCGCTCGGCCTGAACACCAACTCCACAGCCGTGATCATCGGCGCCATGCTCATCTCCCCGCTCATGGGCCCCATCATCGGCATCGGCCTGGGCACCGGCACTTACGATTTCGCCCTCATCAAGCGTTCGGCCCGCAACCTCTGCATCGCAGCCGCCTTCTCTGTCCTGGCCTCTACCATCTACTTCCTCATCTCCCCCGTGGCCGAAGGCCACAGCGAGCTGCTGGCGCGCACCTCTCCGACCATCTACGACGTCCTCATCGGATTCTTCGGCGGCGGTGCCGGCATCGTGGCCATCGCCTGCAAGCAAAAAGGCAACGTTATCCCCGGCGTCGCGATCGCCACCGCCCTCATGCCCCCGCTCTGCACCGCCGGCTACGGCCTGGCCACCTGGCAGCTGCAATACTTCACCGGTGCCTTCTACCTCTTCCTCATCAACTCAATCTTCATCGCCACCGCTACCCTTATCGGAGTCAAAATCTTCAAATTCCAGCAAGTCAACATCGTAGACCCCGAGCGCAAAAAGAAAGTCAAACGCACCGTCGTCACCATCGTCATCATCACCCTGCTGCCCAGCATCTACCTCACCGCCCAGATGATGACCGAAAGCTTCTTCGTCAGCGATGCCAACAACTTCGTCGACACCAACCTCAACCTCCCCAACACCCAGGTCTTCGCAAAAAAAGCATATATGAAACGCTGGAAGAAATACCTCGACGTCACCCTCATCGGCGAGCACGTCAACGTTGACTCCCTCCAGCTCCAGCTCACACGCATGATGCAAAGCGACCCCATGCTCCGCGCCACACAGCTAAAAATCACTCAGGGCTTCACCACTCTCACCAGCCAGGCCGCCACACCCACCACCAACGTCGGTGATGTCTTCACCACCGCCATGGTCCAGATCGAGCGCCAGAAATCAAGCATCGACTCCCTGCAGCGTGTAATCCTCGCCCGCGAGAACTTCGACTCCCTTTCCTACGCCATCGCCCCCGAGCTCAAAGTCCTCTTCCCGGAAATCACAGGCATAGCCCTGGCCCGCACTCTCCAATGCAACATCTCCACCCGGAAAGTCGACACCCTCAACATCGCCCTGATCACCCACACCCGACCCATCCCCAACCTCCCCAAAGTGCGCCTCTACATCGAGACCCGCACCGGCCTCGACAGCCTCCAGATCCTCCAGACAAAATAACCGACCCGGCAGCCCGCGGCAGCCTTATCCAATGGCTATGCCATAGAAAAACTGAAAAAAGAATTGGTTTATACGTCTATTGCTTTTCCAGGCCTATAAGCTGTGTGTTCATTTGCAAATACATATCCAAGTTGATTGGAAACGCATTTAGTCCCTCCAATTTCTCTGTCAATATTGCGATGTGAGTGTCCATATATCCAATAGTCTATAGGAAGCTGTTCAATCATTTTTGTTAGGTCTGATGTAAACGCACCGTTTATACGGCTACCTTTAAACTCATCCGCCATAAGGTCGAACGATGGCACATGATGAGTCGCCACAATTTTTGTTGCTGCCTTGCTACCTATTATGCTCCTACTGATAAACTCCAAGCATTTATCGTGCTCTTCGTTGAATCTCTCCCATGTCAAACGATATTCGCCATTGCGTATTCTGCGGAAGTCATTTACCCCCTGCTCAGTAAAATAGGCTTCGTAAGGATGAATGTGTGCCCATAGTGTTGATGCTATCAGGTCTGTGTCGCCGTCAAGTTTTAGAACCTTGTTATAGACAGCTTTTACATTGGGACGTATTGCCAACTCCCAACCTTCATGCAGTTTGTTGATGTCATAGTTTTTATATAGTTCGTGATTGCCGGGAACAACAAATGTCAGGTTGAAATTATCCGCGCACCAGTCCCAAAATGGATGATGTGAATACATCTCATCACCTAAGTATCCAATATCTCCGGCTAACACAAGAACATCACCCATCGGAATAAGTGGATGCTCTTTGAGCCACCGGCTGTTTTCGTGAAATTCCAAGTGTAAATCAGATGCGAACTGTAGCTTCATTATTCCGTCGGGGTGTAAAAGGTGGGCAACGCTTCGAGATATAATCTCAATGTATTCTCATTTGCTCGCAGAGCATCACTCAATGATTGATTCGGGAGAGATGCCAGTAAGCCGTCTGCAAACATATTTATGGTATCAATAACTTCACGGTTAGCTTCTACAGTTTCGCCGGGAGTCAATGTGGCTGTCAACTTGAGCACATCATTACGATGCTTCAATATATCCTTGCTGTTTACCTGACGCCCCGCTTCTCTATCAGCAAGCAGATTGAGATACGCACGCGCCTTTAGGGCCGCCAATGCAACAGGTGAAGCATAACGCAGTCCGTTGCTTATGAATGAATTGCGCACCGTCAGATCGTAATACGGCTCATCAAGGATTATTGCCGACAAGCTTGATACATCACCGTTAATCGGCAATGGCTCGGTATGTGCAGCATTTGTAAAGATATCATTGTGGCGTGACAATAATTCTATTTTCACGGGATAGCCAACTGCACCATTATCAAAACTATAAAGTACATACTTTGGAGTATTATCATCGTTCATTCTGACGCCGGGTCGATAACCGCCATCGTAAATAAATTTCCAGAAGGCTCTCGCAAATTCATGTGTCATATTCTCTACGATGACAATAATGTCAATGTCAAGTGTGGGGCGCGGACGCATTATTGTTCCGCTCAACACCTCATCACAAGCAGTGCCACCGATAATGACAAAATTATCTGTGTATTCGGCAAACGCCTCTCTGAATTTATCGAGTCCTCCTACCATGGCATTTCATTTATTATGGTTTCAAGTTCTTTTTCCACTCGCGGGTCTTTATCATCTTTGAGAGTCAGATACAGCGACAATCTGTCAACGTATCTATTTTCGCTCAATGGAGGGTATTTCCAAACTTCAATCCGTTGGGTATCCACAAATGTGAGGAATTTATAGTTGCTCTGCTTCAATGCTGCATACATCTCGACTGTAAGAGCTTTTGTCGGAGTCTCTTCGGGTGCGAGCATTGAGTAATAAGATAGGGCGGAAATCCCGGCAATATAACCCTCTTTGATGGGGTCGGAACTGAAATAGGTAGCTTTTACAGGACTTATTAAATGCGACTGTGTCGCAGTCCATAAATCATGATTAGATTTCTCTATGACAATTCTCTTTTCCTTTCCACCGGTCAGTTGAAGAAATCCCAGTTGTTCCAACTGTTTTACCGCCTTTGCAATAGTCTTATACTTATATGGAATAATACCCTCCAATTCTTTTATACTCTTTCCACTAATGCAAGCTATTTGAAGGTGATACAGTAATAAGTATTGAGTAGATGGGGAAAATGTTTCTTTAACTCTTGCTTCGCTTTCGTTACGATTAATAATGAGCATAGGTAAAAACGCATATTTGTCAGAAACTACAAAATATACACCTTTCTCCACAAGTCGGTCTCGCTCGTAGGTCAAAAGCCGATCAAAGTAGAAAACTGATGGCAATCCTTTGACTTTTTCAATTCTTTCTAACAAATTCTTCAATTGCAAAGGTGAATAAAGCACTCCTGGCTTTTGAGAAAATATCAGCATAGGGATATTGTTAAACTCAATTTTGCCTATTTCAAAATTGGCAATGAGTTCAAGCCACAACCCACTTTGCTCACCCTTATTCAAGGGCGATACTTCTATTTCTTGTCCTGCAATTCTGATTGCCTTCATATTCTCTAATGATTTTGCATCATTCTCCAACGTTCGGAGAATGATGCAAATTTACGGAGAAAATTTTGATTATGCAAATTTTCAGTCTGTGTGTCTGCCAAAAATAGTCAACCTTTTTTGGGGTAGACACAGCCTCTGGAACCGGGCCTCCATGTCAGCCGTCGCCACAAGTGGCGACCCTACATCCTGAACCGCCCGGGAGGGGTGACGAGCGTGGTTAACGGTAGAGCCCACTATGTGGAAGATACAGGACAAGGTTAGCAACAATTGGTTATAGCACTTCCGCAGAGGTCTTCTAATTTTGCCCACCCCTCTATACCTATTTTTGTTTTGTTTATAAGACCTCCGTTTTCGTCGGTTTCTCCATAAACTTGCACACGACACCATTCTCCTTTGATTTCTAATGGATGCATGAACGTTTCTTCATTAAAAGTACCTATAATTTGAGAGTCAGCGGTCGGATGGGCATAAATATTGAAGTCAGCACCACCATAGTTTGTAGAATTTAATCCCAAATATTTGCTTTCGATAAGACTCCCATTATATTTATCGGATTGTTCTTCATCTGAAACTCCAAAATCGTCCCAGCTTACAATCTCCCATAACCCATAACTATGAAATCTTACAGTAATTCCGATACCATTTTTATTGGGATTCTCAATCCTATATGGAACGTTTTCCCCATTATATAAAGTAATGCTATCAGTGTACTGCAGCCAAACTTCCACCAATGCATCACCATCCGAGGCTATATTTGACCCTGTGTGACTTCTGCCGACAAACATCGTAAGGCATAATAATGAAATAAACAGTAACTTCTTCATAACAAATTGTTTTTTAAAGCAACGTTAGCAAAATTCCATTAGAAACTGTCTGAGCATTTATGCCCGAGCAGCATAGAAAAGATATTATTACTGTAAATATTGCTTTCATAACGATGTATCTGCTTAAGGACATGCAAAGTTACACATTTTCGGTGTGTTATCAAAAAAAATCCGACAAGTGGTTGACGGAGATGCAAAAAACCACGGCCGGGATGGGGTCGTGGCTTTTTGTAGGGGGGTATTTATGAGATTATATGACTATTGAGATTTTATTGGAGATCAGTCGATGTGGAGGAAGCGACCCTCTTTCGAGAATTTGAGCTCGATGCCTGAGCTTAGGGTGGCTTCGATGTCGCGGCCGGTTTCGTATTTTGTGATGCGCTGGCCGGGATAGGTGGTATCAATATAGGATTTCACTGCCGGGAGCACTAAAGCCTCAGGGACGTAGGTGCCGGCGGCGGCTTTTACTTCTTTGAGGAGGCCGGATTTTGTGAATTCTACTTTTGTGCCGTTGGTGAATTGCACTTCGTAGTCGTCGCTATCTATTTTGATCTGCCCCAAATGAAGGTCTGAGAAGTTGTCTTTTATCAGGGTTTGGGCTTGGGTGGGAAGGACTGAAGGGTCGGAGGTGTATTTATCGGCTGCTGAGCATCCGACTACCCACATTGCGGCGCATGCGAGGACCGCGGCTAATGCTAAAAAGTAAGATTTCATAGTTTCTGCGTTTTATTATGTTCTGTACGATAATAAAACACGGCAGCGGCCGGGATTGTTCAGCCTAAGGTTTTGTCTAAGTAATAGATAACGCCGAAAAAGATGGCGAAGACCAGCAGAAGCACGGCGCAGGCCACGATGGCCGTGATGGCCATGTCTTTTACCAGGCCTTTGGGGCAGCGGGCGCCGAACGAGGAGATGATCACTCCCCCCAGCGCGAGGATAAATGAGACGTTACCGTTGAAGATCAAGGCTACCCAGGCCGCGAAGGCGCATACCGCACCGGCCCACGCACAGGCTTTGAGGCCTTTTTTGGAGGAGGGCTGCTGCTCTGGGGCGGCGGATTGTATGTCGAGAGTATCGTTGGTCATTTCGAGCGCAAATTTACACAATTTTTTGTTATTAATAACAATTTTATCCAATTTTTTGACCCGATTTTTAATTTTTTTTAAAATTGAGGGGTCAAGAGGGCTTTTTTTGGGGTTTTGGTTGGCGGTTGGGAGGATTATGATTAACTTAGCAGGCGCTAACCTTACTATTTAGTTTAACCTTATTTTATTCTCTACCATACCATGCAACTTGACAGTCATCGTTACTGTGTGATTATGTGCGGAGGCATCGGGAGCCGCTTCTGGCCCTACTCGCGCACGGATCTCCCCAAGCAATTTATAGATTTCCTCGGCACGGGGCGCACCCTCCTGCAGATGAGCTACGACAGGATTGTGTCCATTGTGCCCAAAGAGAACATTATCGTGGTCACTAACGCGCGCTATGCCTCCCTGGTGAAGGAGCAGCTGCCGGAATTGAGCGAGAAGCACATTTTGTGCGAGCCGGCACGGCGCAACACGGCTCCGTGCATCGCCTGGGCCGCTTACCATATCCGGGCCATTGACCCTCAGGCATCGATCGTGGTGTCGCCCTCCGATCATCTGATCACTCGCGAACGCCTTTTTGAGGAGAGCATCATCAAGGGCTTTGAGTTTGTGGAGAGCAATGACGCTTTGCTGACCTTAGGGATTAAGCCCGTGCGCCCCGAGACAGGCTACGGCTACATCCAGGTGGGCAAAGAGGTGGCCCCGGGCATCAACAAGGTGAAGACTTTCACCGAAAAGCCCAACCGCGAGCTGGCCGAGGTGTTTCTTGCTTCGGGAGAATTTTTCTGGAATTCGGGCATCTTCCTCTGGCGGGCCTCGAGCATCATCGCTGCCCTGGCAAAATACACCCCTGAACTGTCCCAGACTTTTGAGCGCGGAGCGCATGTGTTTGGCACCGACGGCGAGGCTGAGTTTATCAAGGAGAACTTCCCGGGCTGCCTGAACATTTCCATCGACTATGCGGTTATGGAGAAGAGCGACAACGTCTACGTCGAATGTGTCACTTTCGGGTGGAACGACCTGGGCACCTGGAGCGCTCTCTACGACAATTCTCCGAAGAATCGCGACGGCAACGTCACTCAAAACTGCAACATTATGGCCTACAACTGTTCCGGAAATATTTTCGCGATCAAGGGCGAGAAGCTCGTTGTAGCTGATTCGCTTTCGGGCTATATTATTGCCGATGCCGGCGATGTGCTGCTGATTTGCCCTAAGGATAAGGAGCAGAGCATCAAAGACAAGGTCACGGATGTGCGCACGCGATTCGGAGAGAAATTTCTTTGACAACTGACTTTTGAGAAAATCTTTGACAGGACATATGAATGGATTTCGGTGGATCATAATTCTGATTTGCGCTGCCGGCATTGGCCTCTCGGCAAGAGCCGAAGCCACATACGAGCAGCTGCAGGTCAAGGCCGACCGCCTTTTCGACCAGGACGACTGGATCCCGGCCGGCGCTCTATATAATTATATGATACACGAAAGGCCAAAGGTCTCTGACAATTATGGCCGGGCTGTAGTGGCCGCCTATGCCGCCTCTGACACGGTGGCGCCCTTGCAGTATCTGTCGCTTGCCCTGCAGGCCCATGTGCCGCTTGATTCGGTGCTCACGAAGGTGCGCACCTACGCTTTTGAAAAATCGCGGGCGTCTGTGTATGAGCGGTTTATGCTTCGGGCATCGAAGATGTATCCCTGGCTGGCAAGGCCTTTGGAGCCGTATCTGCTGCAATATTATGCCTCGCGGCGCAATGCTCCGCAGATGATCCACTATGCGCAGGCGCTGCTGCAGGGCCTGCCGGGCAATCCGGAATTTCTGTCAGTGCTGGCACAAGGATATATGCTTGACAATCAGTACGATAAAGCCGTGCAGACATGGATGGAGATTATAAACACCCATCCCGACAATTTTACGGCGCTGGTGGATTTGGCCACATTCTACAACCAAAGCTCGCGCCCGGCCGAGGCTTTGCCTTACTTCCGACGCGCTGAGGCCGTGCGCCCCACTCCCTACATCCGCCAACAGATAAAAAGCATCACCCAAAAGCTCGAAAACGGGAAAAATCAGAAAAAATAGCGAAAAAATCGGCCCGGGGCTTGTACAATTTAAAAAAAGTATATAACTTTGCGCCCGAAAGCCGGATTTTCGGCAGAAGATAGTCTTATGGTGTAATGGTAGCACAACAGGTTTTGGTTCTGTTTGTCTAGGTTCGAATCCTGGTAAGACTACAAAAAAACAAGCGCATCCCCAACGGATGCGCTTGTTTTTGCTGGTCGCCATTTGTGGCGACCACCACACAACCCTCACAAATATCAACTTACGTCTCCGTCGCCACAAGTGGCGACCCTACACCTTGTTCTCCTGTTGAAAAAATTTCCTCCAACCCCTGTCCCCCTTTTAATTGTCCCCATAAAATAATTCGTTTAATCCGTTGTTTTTTATTCTGAAAACCTTTTCCACCTAATCCGTTTAATCCGCGTAATCCGTAGTTTTCCCATTGCCCACGGCGAGCCGCCATGGGCCTCCCGGTTATTTTGTCGTGGGCAGGACGCACGGTAGTCGGTCGCCACAAGTGGCGACCCTACATTAGCCTGGTATCGGAAGCACTATGGTGCATCATAAGGTGCTAATCGATGAACGAGCGCACGGCCAGGCTGTAGACAGCCGGACCGAAACCTGAGATGCTGCCGCGGCACACCGGAGCGATGAGCGAGCGGTGACGGATCTCTTCGCGCGCGAAGATATTGCTCAGGTGCACCTCGACCACGGGCACGGGGATGGCGGCAATGGCATCGGCGATGGCCAGGGAGGTGTGGGTGTAGGCTCCGGCGTTGAGGATGATGCCATCTGTGGGCTCATCGTAGCCGGCACGGTGGAGGGCATTGATGATTTCGCTTTCGCTGTTGGATTGAAACCAGCGGAGAGCCACTCGCGAGCCGAATTCCTGCTCCAGGGCTGATGCGATGTCGGCCAGCGAGGTGGTGCCGTAGATTTCAGGTTGGCGCTTGCCCAGAAGGTTGAGGTTAGGACCGTTGATGATGAGAATTTTTTTCATAGTGAGGGCTATTTGTCGGGGTTGGCATCGCGGAAGATGCGATTCCAGCGGAGTCCGCCGTTGAAGATTGAGCGCTCAGAATCGATGGATGCAAGGACAAACATGGGGGTGCCCACGATGTGGTCCTCGGGCACAAAGCCCCAGAAACGGGAGTCTTGCGAGTTGTGGCGGTTGTCGCCCATCATGAAGTAATAATCCATGGCGAAGGTGTAGGTTTCAGCCGGGTTGCCATCGATATATGCCTGTCCGTCTGAGAAATAGGCCTCCGGATGGTTTTCGTAGTTGCGTATGCACCGCTGATACAGCGCCCATGTCTCGGGGGTGAGGCGGATGGTCATGCCCTTGCGGGGGATGACCACGCCGGTGGAGCCTCCCCAGTCGCTGACGGTCCACTCATCGGCAAGTCCGCGGGGATACATTGACCCTTGACCCACGTTCCAGATATTTGAAAATTTCTCGATGCCCAGCAGCGAATTGCGGTCTTGCAGCGTGGAGATCATTCCTTTGGTGAGGGGAAGGGCGTAGATATAAGAAGCTTCCGGCACAGCGAAGGCGTGAGTTATATATGAGCGCACCTCGCCGGGGGTGATGAGCGAGCAGTCAGAGGGGTTGACGTCGAGAGCCTTGAGCAGGTCGTCGGTCAGAGGCTCGGAGAGAGCCACAACGTAGTTGAGCTGTGCGTTTTCGGGCATGGGCTGCGCCTGGCCGTTGATGTAGATCGTGTCGCCCGAGATGCGCAGATTCTCGCCGGGGAGGCCTACTACGCGCTTCACGAAGTTGACACGGCGATCCACAGGGCGGTAGATGATGTCGCCAAAGGTGGCTTTGTCGGTGTGCACGCGCTCCCGACCGTATTTCTCAACCAGCACTTCATAATATTCCGGACTCTCCTCGAGCTTTGTGGCCACTGTATCGCCGGCCGGGAAGTTGAAGACGACAATGTCGCCGGTCTCCACCGAGCGGAGGCCTTTGAGGCGGTGGTAGGGCAGAGAGGGCGAGTCGAGGTAGCTTTTAGCGCCGCCGGGGAGGGTGCTGTGCACCAGTGGGAAGTAGACCGGAGTCATCGGCACGCGAGGGCCGTAGACCATCTTGTTCACCCACAGATAATCGCCCGTCAGCAGTGTCTTTTCAAGCGAGGAGGAGGGAATCATGTAGTTTTGGCCTATGAAAGCAAAAATGAAATAGACCAGAATCAGGGCATAGAGGATGGCGTCGACCCAGCTCATGATGCCGCGCAGGGTCTTTGACTTGCTTTTTTTCCACCAAGTGAAGGGGATGTAGCCGGTGATGTAGATATCGAAAAGCAGGATTTCAAACAGCGCGAGCCACCAGTTTCCCATCCATGCCACCCAGAGCAGGAAGATGACCGAAACGATGGCAAATCTCACCCAACGGCCTTTGGTATTGTCTTTTACACGGCGGCTGAGATCCTCCCCGAAGGTGAGATGGCCTTGGGGATCGGTGGTTTTGGTGGTGATGGGGTTTTCGTCGGTCTTGTTGGAGGTCATAGGAGTGATTGGAAAAGTTCGAAGGCTTCGGAATGTGAAAGTTGCCGCCGGCGCAGAAGAGCCGAGGCGTAGCGGCGCGCGATATCGTGGATGCGGGGCGAGGCGTAAAGGCGGATCATATCGGAGAGCACGCTGCGGTATATCTTATCGATCTCGTCATCGTCGAGGGCGCAGTATTCTCTGCCCTCGTCGGTGAAAAGCGAGCGCATGTCGTCGATGAGATAGTTCTCGAGCTGAAGGCGACGGTGCACGTAGTGGCGACACATGATATTGCTGACCACCAGGGAGATAAAGAGGCGGTAACGGTCCACCATTCTGTGCCATGCCTGGGCGGCGGTGGCTCCGGCAGGGGCCAGGGTGTAGCGCGGATCGAGGCAGAACGACCCCTCCTCGTCGCCGTCAAGGTTGAGGTGGTCGAGAGCGTCCTCGGCCTCTGAGACATTCAGAGAAATAACCATGCCGGCGATACCGTAGGATTTGTCGGTATCGTCGGCATAAGCGAATTTCTTATCCATTTTGGAAAGACATTTTCATTAAACAATACAGGGAAACGGGATGGCACCTGAGGCCGACATCAATTGATGACGATGATTTTGGTGACAGCCCCCTTGGCATTTTCCTCCTGCGGGCCCGAGGTGGCGAACACGTAGTAGACGCCCGAGCGCACGCGGTGGCCTTGCATGTTGCAGCCGTCCCAGAGAGCCATGCCTCCGTTGGCGGTGGTTTGAGCCACCAGAGCGCCTGATGCATCCATGATTTTGACCAGAGAGCCCTCGGTGAGGCCGGCAATGGTGATGGGGCCGGTGAAGTCGGGGCGCACGGGGTTGGGGTAAGCGTAGATCTCGCTGTAATCCTCGGCGGCCGGCGAGGTGGAGCAATAGAAGCGATAGAGGCCGTCGTCGGTGCCTACGTATACGAGGTTGGAGGCAGGGTCTTGCTCCACTGTGTAGATGGTGTTGGTGGAGAGGGGAGAATTGGCTTTCTCGTAGTGGGCAAGGATTTCAGAGCCGTCGGCGTTGACAAGATAGAGACCGGAATTCTGAGTCGCGAGCCATTTATTGTTGGCGGGGTCAATGCCCACCCAGAGCACGGCGTCAGATTCGATGAGGTAGTCAGCATAGGCAGTGCCGTCGTTGCGAGCTACTTTGGGGCGGCGCACACGGAATTCCTCAGAGAGGCCTTTTTCCGGCTCGGTGATTACGCACACACCTGAAGAGGTGCCGCACCAGATCTGTCCGTTCTTATCTTCTGCCAGAGCGTAGAAATATGTGGGGCTGAAGCTTTTGCCGTCCTGATCGATGATCGAGGTCCACTGGCGGGCGGCATCGTCAGAGGCGTCGGCGTAGGTGCCTTTGGTGTCATAGGCCACCAGTCCGCCTCCCCAGTTGCCGTTGAAGTGATAGGCCATGTTGTTGTTGGAGCAGAAGATCATGGTGAAGTTCTTTTCGCCATAGTTGGCTGTCACTGCGGTCTGGCTCCAGTCATCTCTGGTGACGTTGAGGATGTTTTCGGGTTTGAGATGTTCGGCGGGGAGAACCATCAGATAGGGTGTGCCAAGGGTCTGGACCCAGAGGTTGTTTTTGGGGTCGACAAACACGCCGTCGCTTCGGTTGGCAACGCCGGCATTATATTTTGCATTGTCGGATGTAAACGATGTGGGCATCTTGTTGTCTTTGGCCGCAAGCACGCCGTTCCAGTTGGAGTTGATAAAGTACATGTCCTTATCATAGGGGTTCTCGCAAATCCACGAGAATCCGCCATACATACGTTTATTCTTATTTACATCCTGAAAATATCCGCCGTTCCAGTAGTGGGCCAAGGTGCACTCTTTGAGCGAAACGTCGCGAGGCTCGCGGTTTTCGATCACATTGGTGATCTGGTAATCGCTGTTATTGTCAGTGTTGCCGGGTCGGCCTTTTGCGGGGCAACCGCGAGAGAGGTAGAGGCGCTCATAGTCGGGCGACCATTTCATGATCGTGACCTTAGGCACCGTGATGCAATCGGCAGGCATAATGCGGTCAACGAGCAGGGTGCCGTCGGTTGAGTATTTAGCGATGCCGTCTGAGGTGGCCGACCACACCTGGTCGGGGTTGGAGTAGTAGCTCACCAGGCCGGTCTGAGCCTCGGCCGGAAGGGCCACGGTCCTCTCCTGTTTGCCATTAAGGTCAATAATCATCAGGGCGCCGTTCTTGTAGCTGTAATATTTATCGGCAGAGGGACGCATGGGCTGGGTGCAGACATAGATTGAAATTTTAATCTGATCTGTAGCCGGATCGATAATTGTCACCTCATTATAGGTGTTGCGCACACAGATGTTGCCATCTTCAGTGACGAACGACTCTTTGGGAGCGGCTGGCTGCTCGGCAATGGCGGTAAAGTTTTCAAGACGGGTGTGCAGCCCGGAGAGGGGCGCTTTCTTGTAGGTTTTGTCGTGATAGATGACCACGTACTCATCGTTAGCGCCGACCCAGGTGATCGGTTCATTAAACACGGCGCTTTCTTTCACCTCCAGGCGCTTGGTGTCAAAGACCACATAGCCGAAGCCGGTGGCCACATACATTTTGTCGCCGTTGAACGACACGCCGTTGATCTGACGCGTAGAATGCACGTTGGCGTTCTTGATTTCGGGAAGGTTGATGTTGCGGCCATCGTCAAAGAGGAGGTCGAGATTGCCGTTTTCGTAGGCTACGACGAGAAATTTCTTCTCCGGATTGTAGTAAATCTCTTTTACGTTGACGTCAGAGAGGTAATTCTCGGTGGAATAGGCGAAATTCTCTTGGTCGGTTTCGTTGTAGGAGAAGAGGTTAGCGCCGGAACGGTAGTAGACCAGATCGCGATTTTGAATCATATTATCGACTTTGTCGCTGAAGGTGGGATACTTATACCATCCGGTGGCAGTCTGCGCGGCAGCCGACAGGAAGCCTGCCAGACACATCAGTATGGTTATTGCGTTGCGAAACATCTGTATATTGTTTATGATTTGTAGTGGTTAAGAAATTCAATGAGTTTTGCGGTGGCGCGGGCGCGGTGGCTCACAGCGTTTTTCTCCTCAGCCGTGGCTTCGGCAAAGGTCCGGGTCCACCCCAAGGGGCGGAACACAGGGTCATATCCGAATCCGTGCTCGCCACGAGGCTCGGTGAGGATTTCGCCCTCGACTGTGCCGTCGAAGGTGTACTCCTTCCCGCCCAGAATCAATGCAATCACGGTGCGGAATCGTGCCCGCCTGTCCGCAAGGCCCTGCATGCGGTCAAGGAGTTTGGCCATGTTGGCCCGGGAGTCATGATGGTCGCCGGCATAGCGGGCGGTTCTTACCCCGGGAGCGCCGCCGAGAGCGTCAACCTCCAGGCCGGTGTCGTCGGCAAAGCAGTCACACCCGTATTTCTCGTAGATGTACCGGGCCTTCTGCAGGGCGTTGCCTTCGAGGGTTGGAGCGGTCTCGGGGATGTCGTCGGAGCATCCGATATCTGCAAGCGAACGCACCGACAGGTCAGAGCCGGCTATGCGGCGCAACTCGTCGATTTTGTGCGGGTTATTGGTTGCAAATGTCAGAAGCATGGGATTGGGAAGAAATGTGGTTATGACCTATTCTTATTATTAACGCAAGAATAGGGGAAATATTGTGTGGGGAAAAGAATTAGCCAGCAACAGAAGAATGTGGCCAGGAGATTGCGATAGGTGAAGAAGAGATGAATCACGTTATGACCCAAAAATAGCACATACCACACAAAAGGAATCAAGGCCACGGCAAAGAGCATCTTCCGGCGGCTCGTGTGCGGCTTTTTGAGCGCAAAAATGGCCACTGTGGCCACCAAAGCAGCCCCCAGCATCAGGCATGTGACGACAAAATACTTGTGGTGCACCCCTTCGGGCAGGAAGGGGATGATGGTGTAATGCACACCGGCTCCGGCGGCTTCGGAGAAGCCGTTGTTGGCGCTAAAAAGGCTCATAAGCAGCAGCTTTGTGGCCCAAATCCCGAGGTATCCGGCTCCCCATGCTCCGGAGAGTGCAAGGAATTGCCTGCCCCTGAGCTCCGGCTTGCATAAGATGGCGACGGCCAAGGGGAGGCACAAAGTGATGAGCGGGGCGGTGATGAGGTCAAAATATGACGTCAGCCCGCCTATAATGAAGTAAAACAGCACGCTGCGGGCCAAGCTCAGCCGCAGACATGCAGCCGCCACGGCCACCATGGCTATGTAGAAACATGCCACATACTGCATCGACACCGGCACGGCCACAAATCCGGCCAAAAACATCGCCACCAACCATCCTGCGGCTGTCCTCACTCCAAATCGCCACCGGATGAGCCACGCCGAGCCTAACAGCAGCAGACTCAACAAGACATAATTCAAAATGCGTATCCCTTTGATAGTCAAACCCATACTTAGCACTCTGAGAGGCACTTGCCAGCCGTGCCAGTATCGCCCGTAGCCGCGGCGCGCCACGGTGCCGTCTTGTGTGGCAAGGGCCATGAGGCCGAAATCAGCGGGGTTAACACTGTCAATTTCGTGGTCAAGGGTGCGGGGGGTGGTCAGCGCTTCCTGCAAGGGCGAGAGGCCATAGTCCGAGACGAGCATGTTGTACATCGTGCCGTCCGTAACGTTTTCCTTGGCCCAGAGGGGGTTGCCGGCCAGGGTGGGAAACCGGCCCTCTTCCGAGATGATTTGCAGTGAGGTGCGGATGTTATCGTCGGTGAGCCGATGCGGAATCATGCTCACAAGCACATTAAGGCCCAAAAACACCCCCACCATCACCACATAGGCGATGAAAACCTTGAGTATCTGCTTCTTACATTGCATTGAGGCCTACCGTGGGGAGAGATTACAGGTTGAGGTCGAGGGTGACGGGGCAATGATCCGAGCCGGTGATGTCGCAGCGGATGTCGGCGCCGGCCAGGTGGGGGAGCAGGCGCTCTGAGATGAGGAAATAGTCGATGCGCCAACCTATGTTCTTGGCGCGGGCGCCGTAGCGGTAGCTCCACCATGAGTAGGCGCCTTCGAGGTCGGGGTGGAGGTGGCGGAAGGTGTCGACAAATCCCTGGTCAAGCAGGCGGGAGAAGCACGAACGCTCCTCGTCGGTAAAGCCGGGACTGAGGTGGTTGGAGGCCGGACGGGCAAGGTCGATTTCCTGATGCGCCACGTTCATGTCGCCGCAGATCACCACGGGTTTCTCCTTATCCAGCCCCACCACGTAGTCCATAAAGTCCCTCTCCCACTCCATGCGATAGGGCAGGCGCGAGAGCTCGTCTTTTGAGTTGGGCACGTAGACGTCTACTAAGTAGAAATCTTCAAACTCAAGGGTCACGACGCGCCCTTCGTGGTCGTGGACTTCCACTCCGAGGCCTTGGCGCACGCTCAGGGGCTTGTGCCGGGTGAAGATGGCTGTGCCGGAGTAGCCTTTGCGCTCGGCATAGTCCCAGTAGCTTTCGTAGCCGGGAAAGGAGATTTCGAGCTGGCCTTCTTGCATTTTTGTCTCTTGCAGGCAGAAAAAATCGGCATTGAGGTCATTGAAGATTTCACAGAAACCTTTCTTATGCACGGCGCGCAGGCCGTTGACGTTCCAGGATACGAATTTCATTTTGAGGGGATTTATCGGGATTTATCGGGGTTGATCGGGTTTAATCGGGATTTATCGGGTTTTAACGGGTTTCAGCGGGTTTCAGCGGGTTTCAGCGGGTTTTAGCTCGGTTTAGCGGGATTTAGCTCGGATTCCGGTGAGATAAGCAGGTGCAGCGGGGATTCGGGGCCGCAGTTAAAGATTAAATCGAGGATCGAGAGGTCGGGGATGAAGCCCAAGGCCTCTTCTCTTACTTGCCTGTAAGGGGCGGGGGCAAAAGGAGCCAGGGAGGCGGGATGCCGAAGGTCCACGAGCCCGGGGTCGGAAAAATCCACGCTCTCGGTGTCGAGAATCCGGGTGGGGATGCCGAGGATGGCGCGCACGGCGGCGTCGGCCTCAAGGCAGAATTCCGTTACGGATATGTCGCGGTAAGAGAGCAGCGGGCGCAGGCGGTCGATGTAAAATTCAAAGTAGGGTGTGCGGCCATAGGCGCTCTCCAGGGTGGTCAAGTGCACGTGGGGCCACTGGCCGTGGTCGCTCACCATCACCCGGCTCCAGAGCCTTTCGCCCCCCGGCAGGGGATGACCGACCGGCACGGTGAGGTCCAGAGCTCCGCGCACATCGGCAATGCGGTAGCGGTGGATGCTTTTGAAGCGCTTGTCGTAGCGCAACCGGGTGTCGATCACGGCGCTCTCGTGGGCTGCCAAGGCGCCATACCATGCCGAGCTGGCAAAGCATTGCGGTGAGAGCACCACCGTGCGGCCGGGATATTTTGTCAGAGGATGCACCGCCTATTTCACTTCTACTTTTGCCGTGGGGGGCAGGGAGGAATTGCGCTCATCCACGGCGTCGATCACCTCGCGGGCCAGGTGGATGAAGGATTGGGCCGAGAGCGTGTCGCCAAGGGCTATGGGCTCGCCGCTGTCACTGTGCTCGCCCACGGCAGCCACAAGCGGAATCTGCACCAGCAGGGGCACACCCATCTGCTCGGCCAGCCGGGCGGCTCCGCCGTTGCCGAAGATGTAGTAGCGCTCCTGCGGATGAGCCTCGGGGGTGAACCATGCCATATTCTCCACAATGCCGAGCACGGGCACATTCACCTTCTCGCCCGTAAACATTGCCACCCCTCTTCGGGCATCGGCAAGCGCCACCTCCTGCGGGGTGCTGACGATGACCACACCGGTGATGCCCAGGGTTTGGACAAGGGTGAGGTGGATGTCGCTGGTGCCGGGGGGCATGTCGATGAGGAAATAGTCGAGCTCGCCCCAGTCGGCCTTCTCGATCAGGTCGTGGAGGGCTCGGGTGGCCATGGCTCCGCGCCAGAGGATGGCCTCGGAGGTGTTGACCAGAAATCCGATGGAGAGGAGCTTTACGCCGTAGCGCTCAAGGGGGATGATCAGGTCGCGCCCGTCCACCCGGTGCATGTACAGCGGCTCATTCTCCACGCCAAACATCGTGGGCACCGAGGGGCCGAAGATGTCGGCGTCCAGGAGGCCTACCTTGTATCCCTCCCGGGCCAGAGCCACAGCCAGGTTGGCCGCAACGGTCGATTTTCCCACTCCGCCCTTGCCGGAGGAGACGCCTATGATATTTTTCACCCCGGGCAGCGGGTTGGGCTTTTGAGCCGGGGCTGCCTGGCGCGATTTCACGGATATGTTGCCTTTGATGTCTACATCCTGCGCCACATGGGTCAGGATTGCAGTCTCAGCGGCTTTTACTATAGATTTGATGAAGGGATCTGTGGGGCGGTCAAAGACGAGCGAAAAGCTGACCTTGCGGCCATCGATGCGCATGTCGTCGTCGACCATGCCGAGCTCCACGATGTTCTTGCCGTTGCCGGGGTAGCGCACCGTGCGCAGGGCCTCGAGGATGAGGTTGGGATAGAGAGT
Organism: uncultured Bacteroides sp.; assembly: GCA_964575435.1. Classification (GTDB taxonomy): domain Bacteria; phylum Bacteroidota; class Bacteroidia; order Bacteroidales; family Muribaculaceae; genus CAG-873. The sequence continues at coordinate 26,933 of CAZNRK010000005.1, read as the reverse complement.
CATGAAAATTCGGGCATTGATTGGATGATGCCGCGCGAGTAGGAGCGGTAAGTGTCAAAGGGGATTTCCTCTTGCGGCTCTACCAGAGTGGCGGAGGCCTCAAGGGGGAAGCGCACATATTTGATATCCAGCCCGCGGGCGAGCCATTGCTGCTCGTAGTGGGTGCGTATCGGGGGCACCTCAGCGCTCAGGGGCGAATGGTAGAGGTCGGCCGTGGCGGTGTGCGCGATGCCGCTGTGGCGGAGCATCAGGGTGGTGTAGGTGTAGAGAAAGGGGCTGTCGGTCTTCAGGTGCACGGTGCCGTCGTCGCGCAGCACATGGCGGTAAAGGTCAAGAAAGCGCGTGCCGGTGAGGCGTTTGCGTGCTTTTTTCATCTGCGGGTCGGGGAAGGTGATCCAGATTTCCGACACCTCGCCGGGGGCAAAGAAGTTCTCGAGAAGCTCGATGGAGGTGCGCACAAAGGCCACGTTGGTGAGCCCTTCGGCCCGGGCGGTGGTGGCCCCGCTGTGCATACGTGCACCTTTAATATCTATACCGATATAGTTCTTGTCAGGGTTGAGGCGCGCCAGGCCCACGGTGTATTCTCCCTTTCCGCATCCGAGCTCAAGCACGATGGGATTGTCGTTGCCGAAATGCCGGTGCCAGAGACCGCGCAAGGGAAACCCCCCGGCTGCCAGCACTGAGAAGGGAAATTGAAACACAAAGTCAATCTCCTCCATTTCGGCAAATTTCCTGAGTTTATTCTTTCCCATAATAACTTATTGACTTATTAACTTCTCACTCCTAACTCCTAACTAATCAGATGATGCGCAGGAGCTTGGCAGTGGCGCGGGTGCCGTCGGTAAGGGTCACACTCACGATGTAGATGTTTTCCTGCCAGGGTTGGGTGTTGACCTCTGTGCGGTTGCCGTCTCCGGGCAGGGCGGCAAGCTGCTTGCCGGCAGTGGTGAAGATGTCGACCTTGGCGATTTCCTGTCCGGTAGAGACAATTTCAAGCACGTAGCCCTCAAATCTTGCCTGCACTTTCTGCGCGGGTGCGGCCACCTCGTCGATGTTGACCGTCGGGCTCTTGATAATGAAATCTTGCCATTGGGCAGCATTCTGGAAAGGAGCGGCCATGTGCTCGCCCACCTTGAGGTTCACCTCATTCTGGTTCACCCCGGCCCAGACCTCTTTGCCAAGCTCGGGCACCTCTTTATGATATGTCACATCGATTTCCTTCAGAGCGGTCATGCCCTCCATGGCGTGGTCGCCAAGGTAGGTCACCGAAGAGGGGAGATAGATGTCGGTGGTGGCGTTGTGACCTTTGAGGGCGTAGGCGCCGATGGTCTCGGTCTCATCGTGGATCACGCTTTGTGAGGGCACGTTAGGCGTGGAAGTGAAGGCATAGTCGGGAATGTTGACCACGGCGGTCGACATTGTCAGCTCCGTCAGGGCCTCATCCATGGCAAATACGCCGGTGCCCAGGGTGGTCACGGATTTGGGGAGCACTACGCGGGCCAGCTGCGCAGCCCGGGCAAAAGCGCGGTCGCCAATGACCTTGAGCGAGGTGCATCTTTCCATATCGGCGGCCTCGAGGCCGGAGTGGGCGAATGCGTCATTGCCAATGCTCTGCAGCGAGGCAGAGAAGGGGAAGTAAGACAGGGCCACATCGCCGGTGAAGGCTCCGTTGCCGATTTCGCGCACGCTCTGGGCGCCGCTGATGCTCTTGAGAGCCGTGCAGTCGGCAAAACCGGAAACGGGGACGCGGGTGGTGCCTCCAAAGTCAACCTCCTCAAGGGCCGAGCAGCCGTTGAAGACGTCGGTCGAGAAGTCGGTGGTGGGGTTGAGAGTGGCCGATTTCAGGCTCTTGCAGGCGGCAAATGCGCCTGTGCCCACGCTCTTTACGTTAGCGGGAATCACCACAGAGGTCAGCGCAGCGCCCGTAAAGGCGGCGTCTTCTATCACCAGGCCTTCCTGTGCCGGAAAGACGACAGTGGTGAAAGGCGCACCGGCAAACGACATCGCGGGGATGGTGCCCTCGGGGTAGATGGTGCGGCTGTCGCGGCGTTTGGCAATCGTCACCTCCGAGAGGTCAAGAGTGCGCAGAGCCGGCATTCCCGAGGCAATAAATTCCATATCCGAAGCATCGATTTCGCCTTTGAGCGAGAGCGAAGTGGTGGTTTCGGGGTTGGGGATCAGAGACTTTAGCGCTCCTGGGGTGCAGTCAAGCGCCCGGGCGGCAAAGCCGGCCAACGCCACTGCTATAACTAATAAGAAACGATATTTTGACATAGACAAAAGTATATACTATTACTAAATAATAACGCAACCCACTGCTGTATATTATCCAAAGGCGCAAAGTTAACTATTTTTTTGCAAATCGCCAAATCCCCCCGGGCCTGGGGGATTAGCGGTATTTGCCTTCGTCGAGGTCGGAGAGGATGGAGAGGTAGGAGGCATAGCGCGAGGCGGCGATGTGGTGGGAGGCAAGGGCTTCCTGCACGGCGCAGCCGGGTTCGTGGGTGTGGGTGCAGTTTGAGAAGCGGCACTTCTGACCGGTGCGGAAGATTTCGCGGAAATAGTGGGCCACTTCGTTTTTCTCGAAGTCGACCGTGCCGAAGCCGCGCACTCCGGGGGTGTCGATCAGGCTGCCGCCGAAGGGGAGGTGGAAGAGCTCGGAAAATGTGGTGGTGTGCATGCCCTGGTCGTGGGCTACGGAGATTTCGGCTATGCGGAGGTTCAGACCGGGGATGAGGGCGTTGATGATGGTGGATTTGCCCACGCCGGAGTTGCCGGAGATCAGCGTGGTGCGTCCGGCCAGGAGGTCGCGCAGCTCGGGGAGGCCCACACCGGTTGAGGCCGAGAGGTGCACGACGGTATAGCCCAGGGAGCGATATAGGTAAGTGATGGCCTCGAGCAGCTCGCCGTCGTCGGGGTCGGTGAGCAGATCGATTTTGTTGATTGCGATGATGGCCGGGACGCTGTAGGCCTCGGCGGTGGCCAGAAAGCGGTCGATAAAGGTTGTGGAGGTGGTGGGATGGGCCAGGGTGACCACGAGCATGGCCTGGTCGATGTTGGCGGCTATGATGTGGGCCTCTTTCGAGAGGTTGCTGGCTCGACGGATTATGTAGTTGGAGCGGGGGTCGACGGCGGTGATGTAGGCTGTGCCGTCGGGAGCGGGGTCGGAGATGGTGACATGGTCGCCGACGGCCACGGGGTTGGTGGTGCGGATGCCTTTGATGCGGAAGTTGCCCTTTACCTTGCAGGGGATCAGGGATGAGTCGGCGTCGGTCTCGACCAGATAGTGCGAGCCGGTATTTTTCACGATTCTGCCGGTGCGGTTCATAGAGAGGTGGGATTATTTTTGGGAGGGGGGGATTATTTTTGGTCGTTGATGTATGCCTCGGCCTCGGAAAGGGAGGGGGTGCGCAGCAGCTGCGTGCCCAGCGAGTCGGTGATAATAAAGAATGGGAGGGAGGGGAGCTGCCAGTCGCTCACCTGCGGGGCCAACGTGCCGCCAGGGAGCCAGGCCTGAAGGCATTTTACGCTGTCCTGGCGCACGATGCGCTTCCAGATGAAGGTGTCGGTGGCAAGGGAGAGGCTGAGCACCTGCACGTTTTTCTTCGGGTAGAGGCGGCGCAGGGCGTGGCGCACGGAGTCGTGGCGCCAGTCGTTGCGGTCGCCGGTGATGGCTATGAAGTTCAGGGGGCGCGACGAGGGTGTGAAGCAGTAGAGAGTGTCGGTGGAGGTGCGCACATTCAGAGCGCGGATCGGAGCCAGAGCGGTGGAGTCGGCGAAGTTGCGCGCAAGGGTGATGTATCCCTCCAGCAGGGCCGCGTTCCGGGCCTCGGGGGCGATGGAGCGCATCACGGAGTCGGCCCGCAGGGACGAGAGGGAGGCGTCGTAGCATCGGGCAAAGAGCAGAGCCGAGACGGGGTCGGAAGGGTGGAGGGCTATGTAGGCTTCAACGCCAGAGTTGACGACCTCGGAGCTCTCGGTGCGGATCACGGTGCTCAGGGAGTCGGCCACCTGGCTCCAGCGCTCGTTGATGTGATTGCCGGAGGCGGAGAGGTGGTAAGGGTTGGCGCGGTCGAGGGTGCAGGTGATTTTGTCGCCGGGCGAGGCATAGACCCAGCCCAAGGTGTGGCCGTTGCCATCGTGAATGGTGACCAATGTGGGAGCGCGCAGGGCACACTCGGCCTCGAATTCGCCCTTCTGCGCCAGAGTGATGCGGGTGTTGACGGCTTGGCCGGAGTAGTAGGTCAGGGAGATGTTCATGTCCGGCTCGCCGATGATCTTGCCTTTGATTTTAAAGGAATCGGGGGCCGAACAGGCCACAAGCAGCAGAGCCACCGGCAGCAGCAGGAGATATATGTATTTTTTCACTTTCATATTCAGGATTTTGCCAGAGGGATTTCGATGCGGAAGGTGGTGCCCCGGCCGGGGAGCGATGATTTCACGAAGATGCGCCCTTTGTGGTATTGCTCGATGATGCGGCGCGCCAGGGCCAGGCCCAGGCCCCATCCGCGCTTTTTGGTGGTGAAGCCGGGATTGAAGATGGTGTCGAAATTTTTGCGCGGGATGCCCTTGCCGGTGTCGGCCACTTCGATTATGGCCTTTCCGTGGTCGGCAAAGGTGGAGATGTGGATGGCGCCGGAGCCGTCCATGGCGTCGACGGCGTTTTTGGTCAGGTTTTCCATCACCCACTCAAACAGGGGCGCGCAGGCCATCACCGTCAGCGGTTCGGGGCAGAGGTCGGTGGTCAGGGCGATGCGTCCGGAGATACGGGTTGACATATATGATGCGGCCTTGCCCACGATTTCGTTGAGGTTGGCGGGCTCCATGTTGGGCACGGAGCCGATTTTGGAGAAGCGGGAGGCGATGGTATTGAGGCGCTGCACGTCCTTGTTCATTTCCACGATTACCTCGCCCTCTACACCCATGCCCGGGAGCAGCTCCATCCAGGCCATCAGCGAGGAGATGGGGGTGCCGAGCTGGTGGGCTGTCTCTTTTGAAAGTCCGACCCACACCTTGTTCTGCTCGGCCTTCTTGGTGGAGAGCACGGCAAAATAGACCACGGCGATAAACACCAGCATCACAATCAGCTGAATGTAAGGGAAATAGCTCAACCTTTTGAGGAGCTTCGAGTCTTCGTAGTAGAGGTGCTGGTCCAGGCCGGGCGAGATGGTGATGTGGATCACGTTGTTGGAGGTGGAGAGGTCGGAGAGTTTGGTTTTGAGAAAGGCCTCGTTGGCAGGGGAGAGGAGGCCGAACTCGGAAATTGAGTCGGGCTCGGGGAGGTCGAAGTTGCGGTGCTGGAGGATGTTGCCGTCGTCGTCGGTGAGGAGCACGGGAATGGTGGTGTTGCGCTCGATGATGCTGAGCAGGAAGTCGATGTCGCCCGAAAGAGACTCGGCCACCTCAGAGTCGGAGGTTTCGACCGAACCGATACTGATAATCTTTTTCGTTGCATCGGCCCAGATCTCCATGCGTTGGCGCTCTTGAGCGGCAAGCTCTTTGAGGAGGTTGTTAGAGATATAGAGAAACACCCCAACCACGATGGCAGCGGCCGTCAGGAAGGCAATTTTGCCGAAGCGCCGTATTTCATATAAATTAGCCATTTTATTTGCGGCTGTTCCTTTAATAGTTAGGTGTTAGGTGTATTTTTGTAGGGTCGCCACTTGTGGCGACGACAGTACTAATCTATAATTTAAATTGTTAATGCTCTGTTTTATTTCGCTGCTTTTTTCTCCGAGAGGGCGGAATTGTAGAAGGCGGGATTGCCCGTCACCTCCCGACCCACGAAGGGCGGAAGCTCCACGGGGGTAGACTCGCTGGGGAGCTCCACCTCAGCCACGATCAGTCCCGAGAGCGCCCCTTCAAAGACGTCAACCTCCCAGATCAGGCCGGAATAGGGCACTATGTAGCGCGTCTTTTCGATGAGATCTTCGGTGCAGAGGTGCATCATCTCGCGGGCATCGGCAAGGGGCACTTCGTATTCCCACTCCTGGCGCGTGGCCCCGAGATTACGGCTCTTTACGGTGATAAACGCCTGAGAGTCAAGGATTCTGACCCTCACGGTGGGCTTGCGCGAGAGATAACCCTGACATATGTGATGCTTGGCCGTGGCCTGCGCGACAAACGACAGGTCGTTGACCAGAAATTTTCGTTCAATCTCTTTTCCCATTGATTTTCAGGAAGTTAAAGGTGAGGATTGAGGTGATGTACTCAAATGCAGTTGGCTCGGAGCCGGAGCCCCGGAAAGGTAAAATATTTCAAGGTCCAAAGTTACCAAAAAAATCCAACACCACCAAATCCATCAAAAATTAAAAGAAAAAATGTAGGGACGCACCACGGTGCGTCCGTTCCGAGGCTTCCGGATTCCAAATCCCGGGCCCCGGACTGTAGGGTCGCCACTTGTGGCGACGGTCCTCTATAACCGAACATCACGGACATCCGTCGCCACAAGTGGCGACCCTACAAAGGCTATGAGGCATCAAATGCGGTACAAACCGATTGTAGGGATGCACCACGGTGCGTCCGTTCCAGGCAAATCCCAATCAACAGGAGTACAGTAGAACAGGGCCTAAATTTGGGGATTAGTGCCACATTCGGCAATTTAAATTTGGGGATTAGTGCCACTTTCAGCAATTTAAATTTGGGGATTAGTGCCAAAAAAAATTATAATAATTTGGCTATTAAAGATTTAATCTTTACCTTTGTGGCGAAATTTATTTTTTTACATTTTATGATATTCAAAAGGAAACTCTATGAAGAAATGCTCGCGTGGAAAACCTCCTCTCGTGGCAATTCGGCCCTACTCATTAAAGGCGCTCGCCGTGTCGGGAAATCTACATTAGCCAAAACGTTCGTAGAGGCTGAATATCAGAGTCATCTGATTATTGACTTTGCAAAATGCAGCAAGGAGGTTAGATCGCTTTTTGACGACATCTCTGACTTGGATTATCTTTTTGCTCGGCTTCAAGTGACATATAAGGTAAAACTCATCGACCGACATTCGGCCATAGTTTTTGACGAAGTACAAATGTGCCCGCAAGCGCGCCAAGCAATAAAATATCTGGTTGAAGATGGCAGATACGATTTTATTGAGACCGGTTCGCTACTCTCAATCCGCCAAAATGTAAAGGATATAATGATTCCCGGAGATGAGCATGAAGTAGTGCTAAATCCCTTGGATTATGAGGAATTCATGTGGGCGATGGGTAATGATGTGACAGTGCCGATCCTGAAAAAACTTTTTGAAGAAAAAAAAGGACTCGGCGATGCGGGTGCAAGAGCGGAAATGCGCTCCATCAGGCTATACATGCTCGTTGGAGGGATGCCTCAGGCTGTGAAGACATATATTGAAACAAAAAATTTTGAAGAGGTTGACCGCGTAAAGCGCAGAATTATAAACCTTTACGAAGAAGATTTTATAAAAATCGACCCTACCGGGGTTGCCTCTAAGTTCTTTAGAGCCATCCCCTCTGAATTGGCAAAAAACACCTCTCGGTTTACCATTAAATCCCCGTCGGAAGGCGGACGTGCCAGCCGGATGATGGAGCAGGTATTTGATATGCAGGATTCGATGGTGGTAAATCTTGCCTACCACGCTAATGACCCTAATGTCGGGTTTGCATTGCACAGGGATGGCGACCGCTTCAAAATGTATATGGCTGATACAGGGCTTTTTATCACGCTTGCCTTCTGGGATAAGAAGTTTACCGATAATATAATTTATGAAAAACTGCTCTCTGACAAATTGAGCGCCGACCTTGGCTACGTCTACGAAAACTTAGTGGCTCAAATGCTCATAGCCAATGGCCATGAGCTGTATTATTACACCTGGGCATCCCCAACCAGCAATCACCTCTACGAAATCGACTTTTTACTTTCCGACGAAACCAAAATCACACCAATCGAAGTGAAATCTTCAGGCTATAAAACCCATAAATCTCTCGATCTCTTTTGCGAGAAATTTTCTTCTCGTGTCGGCAAACGATTTCTTATATACACAAAAGATCTTCGCAAAGAAGGCCCGATCACCTATCTCCCGGTGTTTATGACCCAATTCCTTTGATCTCCAAGGGCCTAAATTTGGGGATTAGTGCCAATTTCGGCAATTTGAATTTGGGGATTAGTGCCACTTTCGGCATTTTAAATTTGGGGATTAGTGCCACTTCTGGCAATTTAAATTTGGGGATTAGTGCCAATTTTGGCATTTTAAATTTGGGGATTAGTGCCAATTTCGGCAATTTAAATTTGGGGATTAGTGCCAAAATTTAAGCTAACTGTCTGATTTTATGATTTATACCCGTATCAAAATTCACGATTCCTGAAAATGTGCCTCGAGGCTCATGCTTCGCCCTCGGTTTTTCTTCTATCCTGGCAGGGACGCGGTGGCGAGATTTTTCTCGCGATGTTTCGGTAATTGCAAAATTTTGATTATCTTTGCGCGGGAGTTCTGCCCCGGCAATTCCGCACGGCGGATTCCCCTCTTTTTCAGTGACTAAAAATCTCATACCCAATATGAAACGTTTTCTTGCCCTTGCTCTTCTTGCAATCGTCTGCGCTTCGGTAGCTTTTGCCGACGACGCCCCCAAACGCAAAGTGCTCTACACTGGCGTGGCTTTCTACAACCTCGAGAACCTCTTCGACACAATCCCCAACAACCCCCTGGGCCGCGACGAGGAATTTACCCCCCGCGGCGCTCACCAATGGAACGGCGACAAATACTGGAGCAAAATCCACAACCTCGCCTACGCCATCTCTCAATTCACAACTAAAACCACTCCTTACGGCCCGGCCATCATCGGCGTCTCTGAAATCGAGAACCGCTCCGTGCTCGAGGATCTGGTGGCCGACCCCCAGATCGCAAAATGGGACCTCCAGATCTGCCACCACGACAGCCCCGACCGTCGCGGTGTGGACGTGGGCCTGCTCTACAATCCAAAATTCTTTAAGGTGGAAAATGTCACCAACCACACTATCGACATCGGATATCCCACACGCGACCAGATGTGTGTTGTCGGCAAGCTCGTGGGCCAGCGCATCGCCGTGGTCGTGAACCACTGGCCCTCGCGCCTGGGCGGTCAGGAAAAATCCTCGCCCAACCGCGAGACCGCCGCTGCCATGTGCAAGCACATCGCCGACTCCCTCTGGCAGATCGACCCCAACATCGGCGTAATCATCATGGGCGACCTTAACGACGACCCCATGGACAAATCCTGCGCTAAAGTGCTCGGGGCCAAGAAAGACGCCGCTGATGTCAGCAGCCACGAATTCTACAACCCCTGGTGGCGCAAGCTCGACGAGGGCATCGGCACTCTGGCCTACAAATCCTCCTGGAACCTCTTCGACCAGATCATCCTCTCCGGCAACCTCGCCAACGGCCCCGAAGACCAGTGGCACTTCTACCGCGCCGACGTAATCAATAAAGAATTCCTGCGCGACACCGAGGGCCAGCGCCAACGCTATCCCAAGCGCACCTTCGCCGCAGGTGTCTTCCTTAACGGCTATTCCGACCACTTCCCCACCGAAGTTATCCTCCAGCGCTTCTTCACCATCAACAAATAATCCCCACCTCCCCGTCTTAGGGGGCGCCCCCGACCCGCCAGCCTTCATCATCCCCTCCCATGAAAAAGTCAGTCTCTGTGCTTTTCATAGCCCTCTTTACCCTCTTGGCCCACGCTGCCGTCCTATCTCCCGAGCAAGCCCTCTCCCGGCTTGATAAAGGGATGTGGAAAGTGTCGGCCTCTGATGGGAGGGCACCTCAATTGGTGAAAACCATCCGAACCGACGGCATTCCGGCCCTCTATATCTTTGATCGCACAGCCCAGGGCGGATGGCTCGTGGTTTCGGCCAACGACCGGGTCCAACCTCTTTGGGGATTTTCCGACACAGGCTCTTTCGACCCCGCTGACATGCCCCCGGCTCTGGAATGCTATCTGGAAATGCTTGCAACCAACGTCGCTTACGCCTCAACCTCCCCAATGCGAGCCTCCCACGCTGCCATTTCTCCATCCTTGACCGAGCAATGGAACCAAAAAGCCCCTTTTAATCAAAAAACGCCAGTCGACAACGGCGTGCAGTGCTCCACCGGCTGCGTGGCCACGGCTTTCGCTCAGATCATCCACCACAACCGTTACCCCTCTTCGGGCACCGGTGTGGCTTCCTATGACTGGTCTGCCCCCTCCGGTGCCTCCAAAACCCTTACTTACACGTTCACCGGTCATACCTTTGACTTTAACAACATGCTCAACAGCTACAACGGCAGCTACACCTCGACACAGGCAGCCGCTGTGGCCGACCTGATGTATGCCTGCGGTGTTTCGTTCAAGAGCACGTACAAATCCACCGGCACGGGCTCCACTATTTTCCGCGCCGCTAAAGGTTTGATTGAAAATTTCAACTACGACAAGGGCATGCGCGTGGAATCGGCGCTTTGGCACTCTGCCTCTGATTGGGACAATATCGTCTACAACAATATCCGCGATTTCGGCCCTACATTCATGAGCGCATCTGACAATCTCGGCGGCCACGCCTTCGTGCTCGATGGCTATAGCAACGGTTATTATCATATCAACTGGGGGTGGGGCGGCTCCAAAGACGGCTATTTCTTGCTCGCTTCGCTCAATCCCTATACATCAGGCTCCACGGGCTTCATCTACGATCAATTGATCCTCTGCGCCCTGCAAAAGCCCAAGGCGGGAAGTGTCCCCGACAAAAAATTCACCTGGACTTCATCGGTCTATTTCATCCCCTCGGGTCGCACTCTCATGCTCAAAAGCGACACCAAACAGGGGTGTTTCAGCTATTCGACCGTTGACGTGGAAAAGGTAAACTTCGGCGCGGAATTTGTCGATGCCTCCGGTAATTCCTTCTTTGCCGAGGGCATGGAGGTGGCAAACGTAGCCCCCGGCACGGGTTACTACAACTACACCGTTGAGCTCCCCGACCTCGCTGAGGGCACCTACACCGTCTATGGCGCATGCCGCTACGATGGCTCCTGGCATCGCTCTCTGGGGCCTGTCTCTAAAACTGTGAGCGGAACCTTAAAGATTGCTGCCGACGGCTCAATCGGCGATTCTTACCTATATTTAATAGGCGAACCTGCCGGCGGATGGAGTGCAAACACCGGCTTGCCCCTTTCCGGCCAAAACGACATCTATCGCACTGATCTCTCTCTGAACAAAACCTCTTTCTTTGGGTTCACGAAATTTCTGGGCGAGAACGCAGATGACTGGTCCACTACCAATTCCTACCGTTTCGCTCCCACATCCGGCGATTGTGCCATCACTAAAGCCGGCACCTATCCCGCCTCCCGCTCTTCTGACGGCGCCTGGAGCCTTCCGGCCGGAAAATGGCAATTAGCATTTGATGCTAAAAACTATCGCCTTTATGTGGCTCCCGAAGGTCAGGAACTGGTGATTCCGGGCACCTCTGATACCGTGGTCTACCTCATCGGCGAGCCCGCCGGAGGATGGGGAGCCAACATCGGCAAGGAAATTAAGGGCACCGACAGCACGTTCTCCCTTGATCTTGACCTCTCTACACCCACATATTTCGGCTTCACACAATGCCTGGGCGCCGACGCCAATGATTGGAGCACCCTTAACGCTTTTCGCTTTGGCGCTTCAACTTCCGATGCCGGCAATCCCGGAACCTTCACCATCGCCGGGGAGGGGATTTACCCCGTGGCTCAGCCCTCGTCAGTGGCCTGGTGCCTGAACGCAGGTAAATGGAAGCTCACTCTCGACACCTCGGCAATGACTCTTAAAGTCCAAACCGTTGACCCCGCTCCCGACCCGGAAGATGAGGATTATGATGTCTACCTGATCGGCGAACCTGCCGGAGGATGGATTCCCAACATGGGCACCCCACTCTCAAAAAGCGATGATGCCCACACCATCAACCTCAACCTTGACAAAACCACCTATTTCGGCTTGGCTAAGGCCCTGGGCGCTGACGCCTCAGACTGGAGCACTCTCAACGCCAACCGTTTCGGTCCTGCCGAGGTGGATGCCCCCACAAGCGACACGTATTCAATCTCCACCGAGGGCGAATATCCCGTCATTTACCCCTCGTCAAGGTCCTGGAACCTCCCCACCGGCAACTGGATTCTCTCTCTCAATCCCAAGGAACATAAACTCTCCGTGACCAGGCGCACCACATCCATCCAAGACATCACCGCTGAGGATACTCCCAAATTCTTCAATCTCCAGGGCATCCCTGTCGAGAATCCCGGCCCGGGCCTCTACATCCGTCGCCTCGGCTCTTCAACCACCAAAGTTTTCATCAAATAATCACCCTCCCCTAAATCTAAATATGAAGAAAGCTCCCGTTTCTCCCAAAACCAAGAAGCAGCGTCCGCTGGCCATACTTCAAAACGACCCCTGGCTCGAACCTTTTGCCGAGGCTATCACCGGCCGACACAACGATTTCCTGAAAAAGGAGGCCGAACTGGCCGCCGGAGCCGGCTCGCTCGCCGATTTTGCCAACGCACACAAATATTTCGGCATGCACCGCAACCCCGACGGCTCCTGGACATTCCGCGAATGGGCCCCAAACGCCACGGCCATTACCCTCGTGGGCGATTTCTCGCACTGGGAGGAGCAGATCAAATATGCCCTGCGCCCTGTGGGCAACGGCGTCTGGGAGATGCACTTCGCCCCCGATGACATCCACGACGGCGACCTCTACAAGATGATCGTGCACTGGGACGGCGGCTCAGGCGAGCGCATCCCGGCCTACGCCAACCGCGTGGTGCAAGACACCAAAACCAACATCTTCTCGGCCCAGGTCTGGGCTCCCGGAGAGTATGACTGGAAAGTCAAAGATTTTGAGCCCGACACCAAACCCCTGCTCATCTACGAGTGCCACATCGGCATGGCGCAGGAGAAGGAAGGCGTGGGCACCTACGACGAATTCCGCGAAAACATCCTCCCGCGCATCTCAGCCGACGGCTACAACGCAATCCAGATTATGGCCATCCAGGAGCACCCCTACTACGGCTCATTCGGCTACCATGTCTCAAACTTCTACGCCCCCTCCAGCCGCTTCGGCACCCCCGAGCAGCTCAAAGCCCTCATCGATGCCGCCCATGAGCTCGGAATTGCCGTGATCATGGACATCGTGCACAGCCACGCTGTCAAAAACGAGCTCGAAGGCCTTGGACGCCTCGACGGCAGCTATAACCAGTACTTTTACGAAGGCGACCGCCGCGAGCATCCGGCTTGGGACTCCCTTTGCTTTGACTACGGCAAGAACGAGGTGCTCCACTTCCTGCTCTCTAACTGCAAATACTGGCTCGAGGAATTCCGATTCGACGGATTCCGCTTCGACGGCGTCACCTCCATGCTCTATTACAACCACGGCCTGGGGCAGGCCTTCGGTGGCTATGCCGACTACTACAACGGCGGCCAGGACGTCAACGCCATCACTTACCTCACCCTGGCCAACAAGCTCATCCACACCATCAACCCCCGAGCCATCACCATCGCCGAGGAGATGAGCGGCATGCCCGGACTGGCCCTGCCGGTCAAGGAGGGCGGCATCGGATTCGACTACCGTATGGCCATGGGCATCCCCGACTACTGGATCAAAACCCTAAAAGAGAAAAAAGACGAAGACTGGCACCCCACTTCTATCTTCTGGGAGCTCACCAACCGACGCGCCGACGAAAAGACCATCTCCTACGTCGAGAGCCACGACCAGGCCCTCGTGGGCGACAAAACCGTCATCTTCCGCCTCATCGACAAAGAGATGTACTGGCACATGATGAAGGACGACAACGACATCACCGTGGCCCGCGGACTGGCCCTCCACAAGATGATCCGCCTGGTCACTCTGGCCACCATCAACGGCGGCTACCTCAACTTCATGGGCAACGAATGGGGCCACCCCGAGTGGATCGACTTCCCCCGCGAGGGCAACGGCTGGAGCTATAAATATGCCCGCCGCCAGTGGGACCTCGTTGACCGCGACGATCTTAAATACATCTACCTCCAGAATTTCGACAACGCCATGATCGAGCTCGTCTCGGGCATCTACAACTTCCAGGCCCTGCCCGTGCGCAAGCTCTGGGAGAAGGACGACGACCAGGTGCTCGCCTTCATGCGCGGCGACTATATCTTCGTCTTCAACTTCAACCCCTACAAGTCATTCGAAGGCTACGGCATCCTCGCCCCCGGCGGCCGCTACCGCACCGTTCTCTCCTCCGACCGGCCTGAATTCGGCGGCTACGACAACATCGACGAAAAAGTAAAGCACTTCACCCTCTCCGACCCCCTCTACACCCCCCACGGCGTAGAGTGGCTCAAGCTCTACCTCCCCGCCCGCTCCGCCATGGTCCTCAAAAAAATGAAAAAATAACCCCTCTCCATCCTCCCTATAAATAATCCCAACAAAAACTTGTTCTCCTGTACTCCTGTTAAAAAAATCCCAACAAAATCTTGTTCTCCTGTACTCCTGTTAAAAAAATCCCAACAAAAACTTGTTCTCTTGTTCTCCTGTTGAAAAAATCCCAACAAAAACTTGTTCTCCTGTTCTCCTGTTGATAAATTCCCCTCAAAATCTTGTTCTCCTGTTCTCCTGTTGAAAAAATCCGGTTAAAAAATCCGTAAATTCCGCATAATGACTCGCCATATTTCCTCCCTCCTGGCCGCTGTGCTCCTGCTCCTGGCCTCCGCCTGCTCCTCAGGCCCCGACATGCTCAAATTCGTCTCCTCATCCGATGCCCTCGTCATCACCGGCTCAGCCACCGACGTCCTCGAAAACGCCGGCGCCAAGGTCAGCGGCGACGTAATCTCCCTCACCCCCGAGCTCCAAAGATACTTCGACACCGACCGCGACCGCGTGTCGCTTGGCATCGACCCAGACCATTTCCTCGTCACCGTAAACTACGACGCAGGCTGCATGCTCATGGCTGCCCCCCTCACATCCAAGGCCACATTCGAGAAGGCCATTGCCACCCTGCCCGAGGTGATGCGCACCCGCACCGAGCGCTCGGGCATGGACATCTACACCATCCGACACAATCAGCACGCCGTCATCACCAACGACATGCTCTTTATCGTCTCCCCAATCGGCTACCGCCCGCTCGACCCCGAAAAAGCTGTAAACCAAGCCATTGAACGCGCCTCATCCTCCCCCCTGACATCCTGGCAGCGCTCAGCCCTTGAGGCCGACAACACCCTCAACGTCCTCCTCAACATCGGCGCCTTCTCTTCCCTCATCCCCGGCAATGTCCCCTCCTATGGTTATGACCCTGAGGAAGTGGCCAAAGGTTTCCTCCGCATCTCGGGCAAGCTCAAGGGCCAAGAGGTGAAATTCGCCGGCCAGCTCCTCTCCGATGCCGGTAAAGTGCTCACCAACAACCTCTTGACCGAGAAAGTAGACAAATCCATGCTCAAATTCCTCTCCGACGGCTCCGTGGCCGCTATGGCCATGGCCTTCAGCCCGGAGATGGACTGGCATCAGATGCTCTCCACAGCCCTGGCCCTTCCCCTGGCGGCTTTTGTCGCTCCTAACGACTACAACGCTCAAGGCCTCGTCGACCCTGTGGCCGACATCCTTGAGAAAATCGACGGCACTGTCCTCATTGGCCTCGAGCCCGGCTCCTTGATGACGCTTAACACACCCGAAGGCTGGGGCCTCACCCTCGCCGCTCAGCTGCGCGAAGGCACCTCTGCCGAATTTGTGCAAAACCTGCAGGAACTGTGCCGCAACGAGAGCATCCCCAACACAGCCGTCGAGGGCGGTTTTGAAGCCGTGCTCCCCCAAATCGGCACAGTGCGCGTTCTCAACGAGAAGGGTGTATTCTTCATCACCAACCTGCCCGCCTCCGCTCCTCGCGGTGATTGCAAAAACATCTCCTCCTCTGATTTCTCCGACGCAGCAGGCGCGCTGGTCATCCGTCTGCCCAAAGACCACCCCCTTCTCAGCGCCATCGGCTTCAAAGCCGGCGTAGAGATCGTCTACAAAGCCACCCCCGAGCAAGTCGACCTCAACTTCCGCCTCACCGACACTTCCCTCCCCCTCATCCAGGCCCTCATCCAGAATCTCTAACTCCCTCTGTGTCAACCCTTTCATAAATTCAACGACTTATCCCCCTACAGTCGCCACAAGTGGCGACCCTACAATCAGGGAAAAAACATTAAACTTGTTCTCCTGTTCTCCTGTTGATAAATTCCCCTCAAAAAATTGTTCTCCTGTAC
>CAZNRK010000005.1:7398-10634 GCA_964575435.1 uncultured Bacteroides sp. | reverse complement strand
CTCCTGTTGATAAATTCCCCTCAAAAAATTGTTCTCCTGTTCTCCTGTTGATCGTTTCAACGAATAAATCCGTGAAATCCGTGAAATCCGTAGTTTCTGCCACGTCGTACCATAGTCGCGCGCGGGCCGCACGCGACCTCCCAGTCATGCATAATCCGTAGTTTTCCACCCAAATTTTCAATCTCGATTCAGACCGTGGCCCGTCTGTTGCTCATATCCCTGCTCCTGCTGCTGGCAGCCTGCTCTAAAGCCCCGGCGCCTGCCGACACCCCTCTGCTCAGCGCCGTCCCCGCCGATGCTCCCACCGTAGTCGTCGCTGACCTCTACAGCTGCGCCGCCGCCATGGGCCTCCGCCTCTCATCTGCAGGAGCAGTAGATGCCAAAGGCCACGAGGCCGACCTCAGCCTCCTCCCCCGGCGCATCTCCGCTCCCCTCTCCGCCCTCACGCACCGCCGCCACAGCGCCGACCTCAGCCAGGTGGCTGTCTTCACCGACAGCGCCTCGGGCGCCGTCATCTTCACCGCCCAGCGCCTTGTCGGCACCGACATCGCCGACGAACCCGAAAAATCCTCCGTCGCAATCCTCTACGACGACTCCCGCCTCTGGGTGGCCGCCAAGCCCTTCACCGAGGAGATGCTCGACTCTATCCGCCTCCGCGCCGCTCGTCGCTCTGTGGCCGACATCCCCGACCGCCGCGAATTCTTCGCCGCTTACCGCCCCCTGAGGGCCATTCAACAGCTCCCGCACTTCAAAAACGTTGCCGGCGAGGATTTCTCCTCCGTGGCGCTGGCCACACGCTTCGACCCCTCATCGGTCACTCTCACCCTTACCTATGCCGACTCGCTCGGCCGCCCCGCCAACCCCTTCTCGCGCCTCTCACCAATCGACGATAACGCCTACGCCTACCTCCCGCAGGCCACCCTCGCCACCCTCGCCCTCGGGGCCGACCGCCACACCTTCCGCTCCATCCTCTCCAACTACGGCGGCATCATGCCCCTGCGCCAGCGCATGGCGGCCGAGCTCAGCAGCGGTTTCCTCTCTGATTCGGCCTCTACCATCGCCGTGGGTTTCGCTCCCGGAGGCAGCGCCGAGACCATCGCATCCTTCTCGCTCGATACCTGGGTCTTCACGGCCCTGCTCCCCATCGAGATCGACCGCACCGAAGACTTCATCGACATCATCGACAAGCTCACACAAGGCGCCCTCCAATGCGACATCGCCGGGGCCTATCTCGCCGTCTCAAATGCCTCGCTCGATCAGGTGGCCTCCGGCGACGACTTCGGCACAGCCCCATCTGAGGCCACCATGCGCCTCCAGGCCGTGGTGCCATACCGCAGCGAACTCATGAAAGCCCTCGGCCTCCGCGCCGGCCTCAGCCTTGAGGCTGAAACCGTAGAGGGCACCACCACAATCCGCCTCACCACCCTCGGCTCCGACTCTCCCCCTCTGCCCGTGCTCCTCAACCTGCTGCGCCTGAAATTCTGATACTGCGCCTGAAATTCTAATATATTTTTTGGTATTCTGAGTTTTTTGCGTAACTTTGTGAAAAATACGTTTTTCGGGAACCTTTTTTATAGAAGTTTATGAGAAGTAAATATACACGTATCTTGCTGAAACTCAGTGGCGAATCCCTTATGGGCGACCAGCATTACGGCATCGACATCACCCGCCTGGCCCAGTATGCCCGGCAGATCTCGGCTATGGCGGCCGAGGGGGTGCAGGTGGCTATCGTCATCGGCGGCGGCAATATCTTTCGCGGCCTGCAGGGCGCGGCCAAGGGCTTTGACCGCGTGACAGGCGACCAGATGGGCATGCTCGCCACGGTGATTAATTCCCTCGCGCTTGGCTCGGCCCTCCAGGATGCCGGCACCCGCGCCCGAGTCTTCACCGCTATTAATATGTACCCCATCGGGCAGCATTACAGCCCGCGCGCTGCCATCGAGGCCCTCAATGCAGGCGAGGTGGCCATCCTGGCCGGAGGCACAGGCAATCCATTCTTCACCACCGACACCGGAGCAGCCCTGCGAGCAGTGGAGGTGAAAGCCGACGTCATGCTCAAAGGCACACGCGTCGACGGCATCTACACCGCCGACCCCGAAAAAGACCCCACTGCGCAGAAATTCTCGGAAATCACCTACGATGAGGTCTACAATCGCGGCCTCAAGGTTATGGACCTCACTGCCACAGCCCTGTGCAAGGAAAATTCCATGCCCATTATCGTCTTCGACATGGATACCCCCGGCAACCTGGAAAAAGTGGTCACCGGAGAGCCCATCGGCACCCTCGTTTACTGAATTTATAATAACCAAAAACATATATCATGACAGACGTAAAGACTTACCTCGACCCCGCTGAGGAGAAAATGGAACTCGCCGTAGCTTACCTTGATGAGTCTCTGGCCCACATCCGCGCCGGAAAGGCCAACCCCAAGATTCTCGACGGTATCCGCGTCGATTATTATGGCAGTCAGGCGCCGATTTCCAACGTGGCCAACGTGGCCGTGCCCGATGCCCGCACCATCACCATCACCCCCTGGGAGAAGTCAATGTTTAAAGAGATTGAGAAAGCCATTATCAACTCCGCCCTGGGCATCACCCCGGAGAATAACGGCGAAGTGATCCGCCTCTCGATTCCGCCCCTGACCGAAGACCGCCGCAAGATGCTCGTAAAGCAATCAAAAGCCGAGGCCGAAAACGCCAAAGTGAGCGTCCGCAACGCCCGTCGCGATGCCATCGAAGGCTTGAAAAAAGCCATCAAACAAGGCATGCCCGAAGACGTTGAGAAAGACGCCGAAGCTCAGGTGCAGAAGCTCCACGACAAATTCATGAAGCGCATCGACGACCTCTTCGCAGCCAAAGAAAAAGAAATCCTCACCGTATAATCCGGACTGTAGGGTCGCCACTCGTGGCGACTGCACCCCAAGCGAGAAAGCCGCCCTGGAAGGGCGGTAATCGTGGTTAACCCCAGACGGAGCGCCAGCGACGTCTGGGGATTCGTGCATCGCGGCCCCTTCTCCCCGCGCCCCGGCGGGGTGCGGATTGTGGTACCACTATCATGACCCCTCCGGGGCCATTTATTAAGACTTTGATCTCCAATTCCCACAGGCTAAAGCCTGGGGCTAAACACGATCGTCGCCCCTCCCGGGCGAACGCCCCTAAAAATCTTGTTCTCCTGTTCTCCTGTTGAAAAATTCCCCCTCAAAATTTGTTCTCCTGTTCTCCTGTTGAAAAATTCCC
>CAZNRK010000005.1:5936-7298 GCA_964575435.1 uncultured Bacteroides sp. | reverse complement strand
TATAAAACAGAAATTTGCCCCCTCTTGATTCGGCTCTGGCGCCCCTTACACAATAAAATCGGTTTTTTTCAGTTATTAGATTGTATATCTATCCCTGACGACATGAAAATCTATTTCCGATATCTCCTCCTGTGCCTGGCCCTGTTGGGCATTTCAACCTCTGCTCTGGCAGATAAAAACGATTTTAACCCTATCGAGACGGGCGTCACCTCCCTGAGCATCGCTCCCGACGCGCGTGGCGCCTCGATGGGCGACATCGGTGCCGCCACCGACCCCGATGCCTACTGCCAGTTCTGGAATCCGTCAAAGTATGCCTTCGCCTACTCCACGGCGGCCGTCTCTTTGAGCTACACCCCCTGGCTCCGCAAACTCGTCAACGACATCTTCCTGGCCGACCTCTCGGGCTACTGGAAAATCGGCAAAAACGACAATCAGGCCCTCTCGGCCTCGCTCCGCTATTTCTCCCTCGGCGAGGTCAGCTACACAGGCATCAGCGGCACTGAGGGCCAGACTCTTAACCCCTACGAAATGGCCTTCGATATAGGCTATTCGCGCAAGCTCTCAGAGAAATATTCGATGGGCGTGGTCTTCCGCTACATCTACTCGGCCCTGGGATTCTCATCCTCCGATGCCGGCGACCAGAGCACGGGCGCTTCGGCTTTCTCGGCCGACATCTCGGGATATTTCAACACCTACCCCATGGTGGGCCGCAGCGAGTGTCAGTGGTCCTGGGGCTGGGACATCTCTAACATCGGTACGAAGGTCTCCTACAACAACGGCGAGGACCCCGCTTTCCTCCCCACCAACCTCCGCCTCGGCACCACATTCAAATTCCCCCTGGCCGACTACCACAACCTGGCTCTCTCCCTGGACTTCAACAAGCTCCTTGTGCCCGCAAAGCCCCGCGAGAGCGATTATGACATGAACACCCCAGAGGGTCAGGCCGAATATCTCAACAAGCTCGAAGACTGGGAGAACATGTCGCCCATCTCGGGCATCTTCAAATCCTTTGGCGACGCCCCCGGCGGCTTCAAAGAGGAGATGCGCGAAATCAATATCTCGTTCGGCGCCGAGTACAGCTACAACGACCAGTTTTTCGTACGCGCCGGTTATTATTACGAAAACGAATTCAAGGGCAACCGCAAATATTTCGCAATCGGTGCAGGTTTCTCGCTCAACGTGGTGCGCCTCGATGCCTCCTACATGCTGGCCACAGCACAAACCTCACCTCTTGACCAGACCCTGCGCTTCTCCCTGACCTTCGACATGGACGGCCTCCGCGACATCTTCGGCAAAAAAAGATAAAACGCCCCAACTCCCAACTCAAAAGAAACGGACGCACCATGGTGCGTCCCTACAAAC
>CAZNRK010000005.1:0-5836 GCA_964575435.1 uncultured Bacteroides sp. | reverse complement strand
CGCCCCAACTCCCAACTCAAAAGAAACGGACGCACCATGGTGCGTCCCTACAAACCCCTAACTCCTAACTATAATGCGTATCGGCAACGGATTTGACGTGCACGCCCTGGTGCCCGACCGAAAGTGCATCATCTGCGGCGTGGATATCCCCTATCACCTGGGATTGCTCGGCCACAGCGATGCCGACGTGGCCCTCCACGCCCTCTGCGACGCCCTGCTCGGCGCTGCCGCTTTGGGCGACATCGGTCAGCACTTCCCCGACACCGACCCTCGCTGGGAGGGTGCCGACTCGCGCCGCCTGCTCCGCGCTGTGGTGGAGATTATCGCCCTGAAAGGCTTCCGGCCTGTCAACGTGGACATTACCATCATCGCCCAGGCCCCAAAAATGCTCCCCCACATCCCCGCCATGCGCGCCAACGTAGCCGCCGACCTCGGCCTGGACATCGATTGCGTCTCCGTAAAAGCCACCACCACCGAGCATCTGGGCTTCACCGGCCGCAAAGAAGGCATCGCCGCCATGGCCTCCGCCCTCATCACCCACCCCTGACTAAGCCCCCCGCTAAGCCGGTTTGTCCTCAAATACTCCCGCGAAGCCGGTTTGTCGTCAGGTGAAAAACTCCCAACTCATCACTCCTCACTCCTCACTCCTCACTAAAAAAAACCTTTCCCCTCTCTCCATTGTTATAAAAACAAGAAAAATCATATAAAATCACCATTATAACCATGGATACAAACTACGACAAACTCTCTTATGCCCTTGGCCTGAGCATGGGCAACAATTTCCAACGCTCCGGAATCCCCGAAATCAACGTTCAGGACTTCGCCGACGGCGTCGCTGCCGTTTATTATGGCGCCGAGCCCAAAATGACCTACACCGAGGCCCAGCAGATCGTGCAGGATTTCTTCCTCGAGCTCCAGAAGAAGCAGCAGGAAGAGGCCGCCAAAATGGCCGATGTCAACGCCAAAGCCGGCCAAGACTTTCTCCTGGAGAATGGCAAGCGCGTTGAGGTGAAGACCACCCCCTCCGGCCTGCAATATGAAGTGATCAAGGAAGGCGACGGCGAGAAGCCCTCCGCCACCGACCGAGTGATGGTTCACTACACCGGCAAGCTCATCGACGGCACCGTCTTCGACTCGAGCGTCGACCGCGGCGAGCCCGCCACTTTCGGCGTAACGCAAGTGATCCCCGGATGGGTCGAGGCTCTGCAGATGATGACTGTGGGCTCCACATGGCGCCTCTTCATCCCCTCAGCTCTGGCCTATGGTCCTCAAGGCGCCGGCGGTGTGATTGGCCCCAACCAGACCCTCATCTTCGACGTTGAGCTCCTGCAAATCATCAAGTAACGAAAAAGGCAATGCGCAAATTCTTTCTCCTCTTAGGGGCGGCCCTGGCCTTGGTGCCGGCCGCCTCGGCGCAGATGCCGGAGCCTGACAGCGTGAGCGTGGCAATGGCCACTGTCTTTGGCGACATCGTGCGTAAAAACATCGACTCCTTCCGCTCCGGCGGTGTCACTATCAACGACACCCTCTTCGCCGAGCGCTTCGTGCGCGCCCTGCAGGGACAGCCCACGGGCATGACCCTCGAAGAAGCCAACTCCGTGATGCAGGCCGTGATCGATAACTCCTACACCGCCTCGGCTCCCGGCCCCGAGCAGCAAGCCCTGCTCGACGCAGCCCGCGCCACCGAAGGCGCCGTGATCCTGCCATCGGGCACCGTGCTGATTGTCGTCACTGAAGGCGAAGGCTCCAAACCCGGCCCGCACGACGTGGCCAACGTATCTTACGTAGGCCGCCTGGCCGACGGCAGCATCTTCGACGTCACCGAGGCCCCCATCGACCTCCCCGTCGACCACCTCGTCAAAGGCTTCAGCGAAGGCCTGCAGCAGATGCTCCCCGGCGGCACCTACCGCCTGGTCATTCCCGCCGATGCAGCCTACGGCCCCCAAGGCATCCCCGGCGCCATCCCCGGAGGCGCCACCCTCGACTTCACCGTCACCCTCAACTCCTCCCACCCCCAATAGACTGGGAGGTGACTGGGAGGTGGCGGTCGGCTCGGCCGCCACATCACCTCCTCGCGAAGCAGGTTTGTCGTCAGGTGTTCCCGCGAAGCCGGTTTGTCGTCAGATGCCCCATTCTCCCTTTAATAGGCATCAGGCGGATTTTTTTGTCCACGTCGCGTTTTTTTCGTACCTTTACCTCGCAGTTTCGCCCCGGAAGCTGCGATTTTTATAATCTTACTTCGTAATCTTTTGTATATCATGAATTTACGTTGCATCGTTGCTGCTTTGGCCCTTGGTGCCGCTGCCGGAGCGCAGGCCCGGGAAATCGTGGCCACTGACGCCTACCGATGGGTGGGCGACACTATCTTTCAGGGCGAATACATGGCCTATCCCCTTAGCGACACCCACATCTTTTCGACCTACAGCGCTCAGCCTCACTATTTTATGCCCGTCCAGAAAGAGTGGACGCTCAAAAACGACATTTCTGCCTATCCGCGCCTGAAATCATCAAACGGCCTGCACCGCGCCGTCTATAATATGGCCCTCGACGAGATGGTCAACGCCGTAGAGCCGGACACCACCCTGCGCACAGGCAAGGAGTGGGCCGGCGTCTGGACTCGCGATGTCAGCTATTCCATAATCCTCTCCATGGCCTACATGCAGCCCCTTGCTTCGGAAATCTCTCTGCGCCACAAGGTTACACCCGACGGACGCATCGTGCAGGACACAGGCTCGGGCGGCGCATGGCCGGTCTCCACCGACCGCCAGATCTGGACCGTGGCAGCCTGGGAGCTGTATAAGGTCACGGGCGACAAGGACTGGCTGAAGTTTGCCTTCCCCGTGGTGAAGCGCAGCCTCGACGACGACCTCCTCACCGTCTACGGCGAGGACGGAATGGTGCGCGGAGAGACCTCTTTCATCGACTGGCGCGAGCAAAGCTATCCCAAATGGATGCAGACGGCCGACATCTACCGCTCAGAGGCCATGAGCACCAACATGGTCCACGCCATCGCCCTGCGCGCTGCCTCTGAAATGGCCACCGAACTGGGCGAAAAAGCCGAGGCCAAGCGTTACGCCGAACTTGCCGACGGGCTCGAGAAACGCATCAACGAGAATTTCTGGCTCGACGACAAGGGATACTATGGAATGTATCTCTACGGACGCGACAACCTCATCATGAACCCCCGCGCCGAGACCCTGGGCGAGTCGCTGGCCATCCTCTACGACATCGCTCCTGCCGACCGCGCCAAAACCATCACTGAGAGCAACCCCACCACCCCCTACGGCGCCGCCATTTTCTATCCGCAGATCGCCGACATGCCTGCCTACCACAACAACTCCCTCTGGCCCTGGGTGGGCAGCCTCTGGGCCATCGCTAACGCCAAAGCCGGCAACGAGCAGGGCACCCTGCAGGCCATCGGCGCCGTGGTGCGTCCGGCCGCTCTTTTTGCAACTAACAAAGAGAATTTCAACCTCGACAACGGCGACATCGCCACCGAGCTTAACTCCTCCAACATGCTCTGGTGCCTCTCAGGCAACCTCGCCCTCACCTATCGCATCCTCTTCGGCATCCATTACGAGAAGGACGGCCTGCGCTTCGCCCCCTTTGTGCCGAAAGCCCTGGCCGACACACGCTCCCTCGAGGGTTTCCACTACCGCGACGCCACCCTCAACATCACCGTCTCGGGCTTCGGCGACAAGATCAAGAGCTTCCGCCTCAACGGCAAGGAGACCGCCCCCTTTATACCTGCTAAAATCAAGGGAGTCAACAACATAGACATCGTAATGGCCGACAACGAGATCGAGCCCTTGAAGGTCAACAATGTTGCCAACGCCAAGGCTCCCCTCACCCCCATCGCCGCCCTTACCCACTCGGCCGAACTCGCCGGCGAGGGCGTCCCGGTGCTCAACCTTCTCTCCTGGCAACCTATTGAATACATCAACCGATACATCGTCTTGCGCAATGGCGAGCGCATTGCCGAAACCACCGCAACCTCCTTCGCTGCCACCACTCCGGGCGAGTATCAGGTCATCGGCGTCTCTGACAGCGGTATCGAATCCTTTGCCTCAGCGCCCGTCGACAATCTCCCCACCTTCTTTGTAGAAATGCCCGGCGAATCCACCACCCTGATTTCCAAAGAGATATCCTACGCTCCGAAGGCCGCCGTCGATGCCTTCCACGGCGAGGGCTTCATCGAGACAGACCATGTCTCGGGCCCGGTCACAGTGCATTTCTCTGTGCCGGAAGCCGGAAAATATGCCCTGGATCTGGTCTACGCCAACGGCAACGGTCCGGTCAACACCGAAAACAAATGTGCTATCCGTGCTCTCTTTGTCGACGGCAAGCGCCTGGGTATCACCGTGATGCCTCACCGAGGCGTAGGCAACTGGAACGACTGGGGCCTCTCCTCGCCCGTTTTCGTTGACCTCACCCCCGGCGAGCATACCCTCACCATCGAGCTCACCCCCGAAAGCGAAAACATGAACATCGCCACCAACCACGCCGCCATCGACCGCCTCCGCCTCCGCAAACTCTAAAATCCTCCACTCCGTCAAATCCCCGGTTCTCGGAGTGTAGGGTCGCCACTCGTGGCGACCGCATCAAAGCCCACATAATCATCAACTTACACCTCTGTCGCCACAAGTGGCGACCCTACTCTCAATAATCCGTTTAATCCGCGTAATCCGTAGTTTTTTCACCACCAATTTTTAATACCTGTTCTGCCTTGAAACCATTATTCCTTATCCTTCTTGCCCTCTGCGCCGCCTCGAGTGTCGTGCGCGCCGAAGAGGAAAAACCCGCTATGCGCTACGTGCCCGCCACCGAGCTGCGCATCATCAACCGTGGCTACGACAATGCCGACGGCCCCTACAAGCGCCTTCCCACAGTCTACAAAGACAGCGTGCGCCCAGACCTCTGGCAGCGCGTGCAATGCTCAACCGGCATCGGTGTCCGCTTCGCCACCAACTCAAAAGCCATCGGCGTGAAATATCGCCTCACATTCGACACCCACATGATCCACATGGCCGACACCGGCCTCAAAGGCACCGACCTCTACATCTGGGAGGGCGACTCGGCCTGGCGCCACGTCAACACCAACCGCCCCTACGTCAAGGACAAAGAAGCCAAAATCACCGAGTCGACCTATGTAGAGAATCTCGACGGCAAAATGCACGAGTACATGGTCTACCTCCCCCTCTACGATGGTGTGGAAGAGCTCTGGATCAAGGTTGACTCCGGCGCCACCATCACCCCCGGCGCCCCCGAGCTCATCAACCCCCAAAAGCGCATCGTGGCCTACGGCACATCAATCCTGCAAGGCGGTTGCGCCTCCCGCACGGGCATGTGCGCCACCAACATCATCGGCCGTGAGCTCAATTGCGAGGTCATCAACATCGGCATGTCGGGCGAGGGAAAGATGGATTCGGTCATGGCCCGTGCTATCACACAGATTCCCGACGTAGACCTCTACCTCATCGACCCCGTGCCCAACTGCACGGAAATGATGTGCGACACCCTCACCTACGGCTTCATCGACATCATCCGCAAAGCCAAGCCTCAGGCCGAAATCGTGATGCTCGAAGGCCCAATCTATCCCTATGCACGTTATAACTCATTCTTTGGCAACTACTTACCCAAGAAAAACGCCGCCTTCCGTCGCAACTTCGACCTCCTGAAAGCCGACGCCCTCCACCCCGAGCTCCTGCACTACGTCACCTCCGAGGGCCTTGACGGACCCGAAGACGACGGCACCGTCGACGGCATCCACCTCACCGACCTCGGCTTCCGCCATTACGCCGACAAGCTCATCCCCATCCTCCGCCCCCTCCTCTAC